>JAQUUV010000240.1 GCA_028693695.1 Syntrophomonas sp. | reverse complement strand
TGGGGGTCATTTTCCATTATAATACGATCCTTATAGGTACCAGGTTCGCCTTCATCGGCATTGCAGACCACATATTTCTGGTCAGCAGGGGTGTTGTAACTGAAACTCCATTTCATGCCGGCATTAAAGCCAGCTCCGCCGCGTCCCCGCAGACCTGAATTTTTTACTTCATCTATGACTTCTTTCTGGCTGATACTGCGGGCTTTGGCCAATGATTTATAACCACCAGCACTTATATAGTCATCAATTTTAAGCGGGTCAATTTTTCCATAATTACGCAATACTATGCGCATTTCCTCGGCCATCATGTTCCCTCCTTTCACTGTTTATTTATATTCTGCTAAAATACCAGGTATCTTCTCTGCAGTTACATCTCCATATGGCTTACTGTTGATCGTAATAACCGGAGTTGCCTGACACTGTCCAACACACTCGGTAAGCTCCAGAGCAAATTTGCCGTCGGGCGTAGTCTCACCCATCTTGATACCCAATTCCTTTTCAAGAGCAGCCACTACTTTATCAGCGCCGGCTACATGGCAAGGAGCACTTTCACAAATGCGTATCACGTTCTTACCCCGTTCACCTACTTTCAAGTAGGAATAGAAGGTCGCTACCCCATAAGCTTGGGCTTTTGAAATATCAAAGGCCTGGGCGGCTGCAACTACTGCATCTTCCGGGATATAGCTGTATTCTTTTTGAATAGCATGATAAGCTTCAATAATGCCCCCGGGTAGATTCTGGTAGGCGCTGATAATCTCCTTGTAGTCTGCCATTATTCATTCACCTCCTGTATGCTAAATGATTATGAATCGATAGACACCTATTGGTTTCAATGTTCATGCCCGCAAGGTACAACCACCGATGAAAAAATGTGCATCCAAAAATAAAATAATATTTCCGCGTTAATTCGTGTTGAATTCGTTCTCTATTTTTCGTACTAATATACGGAGTTTAGAAGTAAAATTGATACATCCTGCCCTTCCTCAACCGGTGGACTTTCAGCTGGCATATCAATTAGTGCATTGCAATTGACCAGTGAACGTATCATACTAGGTTTTTGCCCAGGCAACACAGCTACCTTCCAGCCATCTTCATCCCAACTGGCATAGCCCCGTATGAACCGGCGAGATCCTGATTTTTTAGGAAAACCATTTATACACCTGGCCTTAAGGTGCTTAAAATGCGGTATTAATCCCTGCATAGCACGCACCGCCGGTGCTACAAAAAGTTGATATCCTACCGCACAGGCAGCCGGATTTCCCGATAAGGCAAAAAGCAGGTGGGAATTCCATATTGAAGCTCCCGTATGGCTTCCTGGTTGAATAGGCACATCCCAGTAAAGCAGTTCTGCTCCTAAGTCCTCCATCAACAAGCGGGCTTCATTACCACCTTGTGCATAGGTCCCTCCGGTAATAATAAGGATGTCTGCTTGCTCAAGTAAATCTAAAGCAAGTGTTTTAACTGAAGTCTCATCTTTTCTCGCCATTTTTATTGAGACTGGTACACCACCATCCTGCATCACCAGGGCTGATAGTAATGGACCATTGCTGTCTTTTATTTGACCTGGCTCAGGGTTCAACTGCCAGGCGACAACATGCCTGCTCAGGCAGAGCACTGCCACCCGTGGTTTCCGGTAAACGACGATACTGGTCTTACCATAGGCAGCCAGTAAACTGATGTCCCCCGGAGTTAATACTGACCCACGACCTAGCAGTTGATTACCCTTAACATAATCTTCACCAGCTTGTTTTATATTGTTGCCTGGCTTAATTACTTCCATCGAACGCAGATAATTGTCCTGAATCTCCACCTTTTCATGGGGTATAACTGCCCTGCTTCCAGACGGCAGATCTCCCCCGGTCAAAACTCCCATAGCCTGACCCGGCTCCAGAGAAACTGAGGGGATATCTCCCAGACACAGGTACCCGGTAATATAGTATTTACCTGCCTCCATTGGGTTTTCATCAGCAACAGCATATCCATCCACCGCTGACTGATGACTGTCCGGAAGATCACTATCCGCATTCAAATCCTCTGCGCTGACCCGTCCCACCGCCTCCAAAATGGATACATATTCATCTTCTAAACGCTGGCTATGCTTGAGAAGCTCTATCTGTACTTCTTCCAAACTTGCATCAACTAACACCTGTATATCCTCCATTCTGAAAACTAAGTAGCTTTGCCAAAGGGACACTGGGGAAAATGACAAATCTGGCATTCTTCACACAGACCTCCATGGCCCATAGCAACAATATCCAAGCGGTTTATTATATCTCCGGCAAATATGCGCGGCAGTAAGAGATCCAATGTAGTTTTGCGGCTAAACAATGCTCCTCCAGGAACGCCACATATTGGCACATGTCCCTGATAAGCCAACATAAACTGGGAACCGGGCAGTATTGGAGCTCCATAAAAAACTACATCAGCTCCCGTGTCTCTAATTCCCTGAGGGGTTGCATCATCGGCATCGACCGACATACCCCCGGTAACTACGACTAACTGAGCTCCTTCAGCGATAAAGTTTTGAATTTCCCGGGTAATCAGGTCAGTATCATCAGGAACAATAACCTGTCCCATCCAGCGTCCTCCAAAGGGGGCAATCTTCTGACGTATAATTCTGGCAAAACCATCTTTAATTCGGCCGCTGTTTACCTCTGTACCAGTGGTAACCACCGCTACCCATAATGGTATAAATGGCTTTATCGTGAGCATCGGCGTTAGCCCCGAACAGATTTTTTCAGCATCTTCAATTATGCTATGCTCGACCGCAACTGGAACTACCCTAGTTCCTGCTACTGTCTGCCCCTCAATTACCACCCGATCATTATGCAGAGTGGCAAAAACAATCTCGTCCAGGTTATTGATCTTATTCAGCCGTTCGACCTGAACTTTGAGAAGCCCATCATGGTCAGCCCAAATGTTAACTCTTCCCTGATTGGGTTCAGTCCAGGTAAGACCGGGACCAACCGCCAACTTAGCCAACCTCAATGCGGCTTCATCTTCATGGACCAATTTTTCATCTGGCTCCCATATATAGATGTGCTCTTTTCCCATATCCTTGAGTTTAGGTATATCTTCATTGCTTATGATCTGTCCTTTACGAAAGGCACGGTATTTTTCACGTCCAGGAATGATTTTCGTAATATCATAGCCCAGCGTCATACCCACTGCTTCATCTACCGCTACCTTACGCATTTACTGACCTCCTAAAGCTTTTCAATCTTTACTGCCGCAACCTTATACTCACCCGTTCCGGTAATAGGATCCAGATGATCACTGGTAAGGGCATTAGTCGGGGTAGCAGTATAATGGAAGGACATCCATATTACCCCTGGCAATACTCTATCGGTTACCTTCACCTGGGTAATCGCTTCACCCCGTCGGGAGGTTACTTTAACCTGGCTGCCGGTTTTCAC
>JAQUUV010000239.1 GCA_028693695.1 Syntrophomonas sp. | reverse complement strand
AGTAATTATCCGTTATGTTATTTGCTTTACTTGTTTTTTCCTTTCAGGAAGTGAATTAATTACTGGCTGGCTGGGTGCGATTAGTGGAGTTCTGGGGACTATTGAATTAGCTACTGCCCTGCTTCGGTATTCTCCTATTGATGATATTAAAGTATGTTTGAATTTCAAAGCTGAGCCGAAAATAATTATGGCAAAATCATTAAGGGGAACCAGGTTGTTAGAACACTAAATAGGGCAGGTTTATGATGATTCATGCCCACCTGTTTTTGGTGAGCAATCGAGGATTAAGTTGGACTTGACGGCCATGCTCCCACATGTGGATGGCAGCAGTCAAGTCCAACTGCTATCTTCGCTTATAAAAAGTTATTCTTTTCTGATTAAACACCCACAAATACTAATATTTACAGTAGTCTCCTGTCGGTTTTTGTCGTATAATCAAGAAGCATAATTGCCCTTGATACACGTAACGATTAGCTGTAAATATATCCCAAAGCAAAAAGCAGAGGGTGGTGGCATTGTGGGAAACTTGATACAAGTAATTGGGATTAAAGAACAAAACTGTACGAATTGTCATCAATGCATAGCAGTGTGTCCGATAAAGTTTAGCAGTGATGGTAGTGGGGATGTCGTCAAGTTCAATAATAATTTGTGCATCGGTTGCGGTCGGTGCATTGAGGCATGTATTAAAAGCCATGGCGGAATAATTGAAAAAAGTGCCCGTTTCGCCATCGATGACCTTCCTCAGTTCGAGGCTGATTTGCCACACAAGGAAATAGTAGCTCTAATAGCACCTTCAGCGCAGAGCAATTTTGATTTGAAAAAGCTAATCACAGCTTTAAAACACTTAGGAATCAAAGCGGTATATGATGTTTCACTGGGGGCTGAAATTACTGTCGCGTGTTATCATGAGGCAATTCAAAATGGAAGCGCCAAAACTCCAGTGATAGCTACGCCTTGTCCAGTTGTGGTAAAGTTTATTGAAATTAATCATCCAGGACTTATTGAACACTTAGCCCCTATAGGTAGTCCAGTATACAATCTTGCCGTTTATGTAAAATCATTGCATCCTGATGCTGAGCTGGCTTTTATTTCTCCCTGCCTAGCCAAGCGAAGAGAATTCCAAGATAGCCAGATAATCAAATACAATGTAACCTACCAATCAATCCTTAAAATCATGCATGATAATGATATTAACCTGGATTCACTGAAAGATGGGAATTTTGACAATATTGTCCCAGCAGGAATTGCCACTAATTTTTCTACTCCTGGTGGCTTGAAAGAATCATATTTGTACCACTATCCCGATACACCAGCCAGTTCTATTGCCAGAGTGGAAGGACCCATGGTATTTTATGGTTATTTGGGAAACCTGGCGAGATCTATCCGCAAGGGAAGTGCCCAGCTCCCTCTGATTGTAGACATCTTAAGTTGTTCAAAGGGATGTAATATGGGAGTTGGATGCATTAATAAATCAATTGGTGAAGTTGAATATGCTGTAGCCACCCGATCTGAATTGGGAATAAGCGATGAAAAGACTAACCAACAATTAGATGAATTTCTTGCTGGAGTTTTGAAGACCCATAACTTTGAATATCATAATTACAGGGATTTGTCATCCCAGAAGCAACTCAACATACCTTCTGATAGTGAATTGCAAACTATATACCTTGACATGCATAAGGTTGAAGAAAGGGATTTTAGAAATTGTGCCGCCTGTGGTTATCAAACCTGTTACCGAATGGCAGTAGCGATATTTAACGGTTTAAATAAAGCTCAAAACTGCCACCTGTACCAGGAAAAGGAGTTGCTTATAGAGCAACAAGCACTAAAGAATATTCATGAGGAATTGACTAATGTTTTCGATACGATGTCGGATGGTGTTATTGTGCTCAACCGAGAGGGCAAAGTTTCACAGTTCAACCCGGCAGCCAAATCTATTATTGGGTATTCGGAGGAAGCATTAATGGGTGTCGATGTTGTAGAATTGTTTAGCGGCAAAGCTCCTAAGACGCTGGACCTTTTACAAACGGGGGAGCCCTTTCACGATAGGGAAATTATACTCGATGGTATACGCGGTAAAGTTCATGCCACAGCCTCAGGAATACCCATATTTGACCAGGATAAAAAGGTTGCTGGAGCTACTATCATCCTTAGACCGATAGCTCAAGTGCAACAACTTGTGAACAGTTTTTCCGGGGCTCAGGCAACTTTTACTTTTGATTCCATAATAGGAGAAGACAAACAATTGAAAAAATCCGTCAAGCTAGCCATGATGGCAGGTGGCAATACTTCCACAGTTCTTTTGCAGGCTGAAAGCGGAACTGGCAAAGAAGTATTTGCTCAGGCTATTCATAGCAGCAGTTTGCGTAATAACGGACCTTTTGTGGCGATAAATTGTGCTGCTCTGCCCAGGGAATTGGTGGGAAGTGAGTTATTTGGTTATGTTGAAGGGGCTTTCACAGGAGCCAGACGAGGGGGAAGGCCAGGGAAGTTTGAGCTGGCAAATAAAGGAACGCTCTTACTGGACGAGATCGGCGATATGCCCCTGGAGCAGCAAGCCATTCTACTAAGGGCCATACAAGAGAAGGCCATCTTAAGGGTAGGAGGCGATAGTTTAATAAATGTTGACGTTAGAATAATAGCTGCCACCAATAAGGACTTGCTAGGATTGGTAGAAGAGGGTAGGTTTCGGGCTGATCTTTACTATAGGCTCAATGTAGTTCAAATTATTATTCCTCCTTTACGGGAAAGGCGTGAAGACATTAAGTTGCTTTTTAAGCATTTCGTGAACGAAATGTCTTCCAAATTTGGCAGATATAATACGGATATCGATCCTGCAGTTATAAAATGCCTTGAACATTATGATTGGCCAGGAAATATTCGTGAACTACAAAATGTTGTGGAAAGGATTCTTTTGGTTGCAGAGGATGGTCGTATAACTATAGAGAACCTTCCTCGGGAAATTGTAAATGATGCTATAGGCCATTCGCGGGACAGATGGGAAGGCGGACCTAATCCTGCAATCGGAGTCCCCGGACTATCCAACCGGAGCACACGGAAGCTTTATGCCCTTGAACAGGAAAAGGAGAGTATAATCAGGACACTAGATCTGAACGCTGGCAATATAAGCAAGGCTTCTGTTGATCTGGGTATATCACGTAACACGCTATACAGAAAGATGAAAAATTATAATATTAGCAATTAAGGCGAAGTGTGTTACTATTGTCAACCACGTTACAATATCGTACAGAAGCATAACAACATCTTCACATGTTAATTGGCTGTAGATAAATTAATGTTCAATATAAAAAGATTAAAAAACGTCCCTGTTAGGGGCGTTTTATTTTATTTAGGTAACCATGAATTATTTGAAATTAAATGTGGCACATAACTTGCATTCACATTCCCTTGTGAATG
>JAQUUV010000238.1 GCA_028693695.1 Syntrophomonas sp. | reverse complement strand
AAATTGAAAACCAACCCCTAATGCTGATAACTCCTTCTGGAATGAATTACGGAACCATGTCCATAGAAGATATTGTCCTGGTGGATGACCAGGGTAATGTTGTGGAAGGCATATGGAAACCTTCAGTAGAGTCTCCTCTTCATGCTGAGATATACCGCAATCGGCCGGATGTGGGGGCAGTTGTTCATGTACATAGTACTTATGCTACTGTTTTTGCCGCTGCTGGAAAGAGTATACCGGTCATACTGGAAGAGACCGCCCAGGTTGTAGGCCATGAAATCCAGACTGCTCCTTATGCCATATGTGGTTCTAGCGAGCTGGCCGCTCATGCCGTTCAAACTCTTGGTGCAGGGCAAGCTGTCCTTCTGGCTAATCATGGCCTTATAGGAGTGGGGAAGAGTGTTGGTGATGCTTTAAAAGTATGCTATATCGCAGAGAAAACTGCTCGGGTGGCTTTACTAGCCACTATTTTAGGTCCAGTTAACTCGCTTTCGGCTGAAGAGATAAGCCTCTTGAATGTTAGCTTTCGCAATTACGGGCAGGAGAAGCACTAAAATATTTTTTGTAATAGGAGGGGTGGCCGGTGAAGCTACTCATAGAAAATGTAAGCATAGTCCCAATGACCGCCGATAATTACCTTATCGAAAAAGGATATATCGTCATAGCGGGTAATAATATTGAGAAAGTAGGTTCTGGTGAAGCTCCGCCGGGTGATTATGATCATAGGTTGGATGGGCATAATCAAATGGCCTTACCCGGATTCATAAATGCTCATACTCACGCGGCCATGACCCTTTTGCGTGGATATGCTGACGATCTGCCCCTGATGGAATGGCTAGAGAATAAAGTATGGCCTCTGGAAGCCAAACTGACTGCTGAGGATATCTACTGGGGGACGATGCTGGCGATTGTAGAGATGCTAAAATCAGGAACGACCTGTTTTGCTGATATGTATTACTTTATGGATGATGTAGCCCGGGCGGTAGAAAAATCAGGTATAAGGGCAATACTGGCTAGGGGAATGGTAGGGATAGGACCGGAAAATGAACAAGCAATTACCGAGAGCAGGGAACTGGTATGCAAATGGAATGGAAAAGCTAATGGTAGGATAAACTTCATCCTGGGGCCCCATGCGCCATATACTTGCCCTCCCGACTACCTGAAGAGAGTAATGGAATTAGCAGAGGAGCTTAAGGTGGGCCTTCATATACACTTGGCTGAGACTGCAGGCGAGTTTGCTGACATTAACCGTATGTATGGCAAAACCCCGGTAGCCCATCTAGAAAGCTTGGGCCTATTTAAACATCAAGTCCTGGCCGCTCACTGCGTACATCTCTCAGAGCAGGATGTAGAAATTTTGGCCAAATACCAGGTGGGTGTGGCTCACAATCCGGAAAGTAACATGAAGTTAGCCAGTGGGATTGCCCCAGTGCCGGAGATGTTGAAGGCCGGAATCCCCGTGGCTCTTGGTACAGATGGGGCCTCGAGTAATAATAACCTGGATATGCTCCAGGAAATGCGTACCTGTGCCCTATTACATAAAGTTAACACTTTCGACCCAACCGTCATACCAGCCTACCAGGCCCTACAAATGGCCACTGCCAATGGTGCCCAAGCGCTGAGGCTGGATGCGGAAATAGGCCAGCTTAAGGCGGGAATGAAGGCGGATATTATTCTGGTCAAGGTCGATGAGGCTCATTTTTTACCATGTTATGATCTGGTTGCCAATCTGGTTTATTCAGGGCAAGCTTCTGATGTTAATACGGTTATTATCGATGGAAATATAATAATGCAGGATCGGGTTATTAAGACCATAGATGAACGGGAAGTTCTGGCTCAAGCGAAACGAATAGGTGCAAAGTTTCGGTAAAACTATCCAAAATATCTTAATAATACATTATACAAATAATAATAATTTGATATAGTATATTTCTAGAGGAAGGAAGAGGGGTCATCTGTAGCGAATGTTAATTATATATATGAGATTTTAACAATTTTGCTGGTAGATAGGTGCATTTAAACAACTTAATAGCTCCGAGTTTTCTGTCTACAGCTCCTGCTAGGATAGAAAGCCATTGGGTTAACCTGGAAACGGGGTAGCCTCCCATTGCGGAAAGGAGCCTGAAAGAGATCTTGGTCAGATTATTTATTAGTCTTGGCGAAGGTCATTGTTGGGTAAAGTTTTGGCAATGGTATTTTTATGCCTCCGGCCTTAGCTGGAGGCATTTTTATTTATACTACACTTGGTTTCATGATAATTTCTGGTACCATTTCCCAAAGGATAAGGTATTGGGAATTACAAAATATAATAATAACGGGAAGGAGGTGACATCATGGCTAATTACAAGGATATCATTGTCGGTTGCAAAGACAAAAAGGGAGGGATAATTGAAGCCTTCCATGCATTGCAGAACGAATTCAATTACATTCCTAAAGAAGCGCTGGTGGAAGCAGCGCGGGTGTTTGGTGTTTCAGAAGCACAGGCTTATGGAGTAGCGACCTTTTATTCCTATTTGTCCGTAGAAAAGCGAGGCAAATATATTATACGTATGTGTGAAAGCGCTCCCTGTCATGTGGCTGGAGCTGATGAATTATTAAAAGCATTAGAGAGCCAACTGGGCATTAAGGTGGGTGAAACAACTCCAGATGGCAAATTTACTCTGGAACTAACCGAGTGCGTGGGACAATGCCAGGCAACTCCAGTTATAACGGTTAATAGTGAACCAGTGTTCAACGTAACTGCGAAAATTTTACCGCAGGTTCTAGCTGCATATAAATAGAGAGAAAGGAGGGGATTGGATGTCAGAGGAAACTAGAGTTCTATTAGAATATGCTGATAAGATAAATCCAGAAAGTGCTGATGAATATGTTAAGGTCGGCGGATATGCTGGTTTAGAAAAAGCACGTAAAATGGAAATCAACGATTTGATTCAGGAAGTGAAGAGTTCCGGACTCAGAGGCCGTGGCGGAGCAGGTTTTAATGCCGGCATGAAGTGGAGTTTTGTACCCAAGAATGCCGAGATCAAATACGTAGTCTGCAATTTGGACGAAGGCGAGCCTGGTACCTATAAAGACCGGATCATCTGCGAAAAGAATGCCCAGGCTCTTTTAGAAGGTATGGCGATCTGTGGAACGGCCATAAGTTCCAAGCAGGGCTATATCTATTGCCGGGGAGAATATCCATTCACAGTTAAACTGCTGAAGAACGCCATACAGAGCGCCAAAGAATTAGGGGCTTTAGGAGATTTCAATATCGAAGTCAGAATGGGCGCAGGAGCCTATGTATGTGGGGAAGAAACTGCCCTAATCGAATCTATCGAAGGGCACCGGGGAGAACCCAGATTTAAGCCACCTTTCCCAGGAGTTGCAGGACTTTGGGGAGTGCCTACGGTGGTAAATAATGTTGAAACCTTCGCATGTTTACCTT
>JAQUUV010000237.1 GCA_028693695.1 Syntrophomonas sp. | reverse complement strand
GTTTTGTGATGCTGGCGATTAATTATACTAACGCAAGGCAAAAATTCAAGGATTACTGTGATATAGCTAACAACGACTTTGAAACAATCATTGTCACCCGCAAGCAAGGTGGAAATGTGGTAATAATGTCGGAGGCTGAATACAACAATCTGATGGAAAATCTTTTCATAAGAAGTAATCCTGAGTACTATAAGGAAATTCTTGATTCTATTGATCAAATCAAAAGGGGACAATCTAAAATAAGGGAGCTTATTGAGGATGAATAAGATATTTTCCGATATTTCATGGCGACACTATTTATATTGGCAAGCTTATGATAAAAAAATCTTAAAGAAAATCAATAAACTCATAAAAGATGTTGATAGAAATGGCAATGAGGGTTTAGGTAAACCTGAACATCTTAAAAACGAACTTAGTGGTTTGTGGAGTAGACGCATTACAGATGAACATAGATTAGTATATAGTTCGGATAATGAAAATATCTATATTTATAGTTGTAAAGGACATTATTGATTTTAACCCTGGGCAAAGAGCTGTCAATTATCCTGGACCGAGAAAACCTGGCTCAGGTTAATTTCCAAACCAGGAAAAAGTTCGCTGGTCAAGATCTGGCCGGTGGAAAAGTCACCGGTTTTTTGATATTTGCCTTCAGCGTCGAGGCTATAAACAACAATAACATTGAATTTAGGAAACACCACCCAGTATTCTGGAACCCCACTCCGTTCATAAAGGTTGAATTTTTCATTCAGTTCTTTTTTAGCGGTGGAGGGTGAGAGGATTTCGATGACCAGGTTCGGGGCTCCCTTGCAGCCACGTTCATCCAGCTTATCCTGCGCACAGATCACACTCAGGTCCGGCTGAACTACATTGTAGATGTCTTCATCTTTTTCTTCGCCCTGGGGCAGACGGACATCAAACGGGGCGGCAAAAACTTGGCATTCCTTATCGCGGAAAAACAACCATAATTGTCCACTCAGTTCCATAGAAACAGCCTGGTGGTTCCTTCCCGGAGCCGATAGCAGGTAGGGAACCCCGTCGATTATTTCCCATTTCTCTTCTTCCGGCCACTGCAATAAATCTCCGTAGGTCTGTTTTTTATCGGGTTTGGGGGCGGACATGGACATAAATTTTTCCTCCCATTCATCAGTTGGCAACTCAGTTGCTACACCTATCCAAAACACCTGCAAACTATTTCTAATTTTGTAATTATTATTATACTTGAGTACCATTGATGCTAGCAAGAGATGATTTAATAGTGACTTAAGTGAACTTTTCGGTAGGTGGTATGATGCTGACTACTTAAGCAAAAAATCTAAGATGTTCTGAACCTTAATGCCAGAATAGTCGTTAAAAACTATTTGGTCCATAGTCAGAATGTATTTTGGATAATTATCGCTGATAGATTGTAGAGGACGTAATTCCCGTTCTCTAGTTTTCTCATCCAGGATGGTAGCTGAAACTTGATAATATTTTTTTTCATTGGCTTTAGTGGCGACAAAATCGACCTCCAAAGAACCGATTTTTCCAATAGCAACCTCATAACCACGTCTTATTAGTTCTAGATAGACGAGGTTTTCAAGGACATGCCCATAATCTGTGTTGCGCAGCCCGGTTAAATGATTCCGGATACCCATATCTACAAGGTAATATTTTCCAAGTGTTTTCAGAAACATTTTACCCTTTAAATCATAGCGATTGGCTTTGTAGATAATGAACGCATTTTCTAGCGTTTTAAGGTAATTATCTATAGTGTCGCTGGTTGTTTTTCTGCCACTACTAGTAAGATAGTCGCTGATTTTCTTAGTGGAAACAATACTACCAATATTAGCCGCAATAAACTTCAAGATGCTTTCTAGAAGTGCGGCATCTCTTATTTCATTTCGCTCGATGACATCTTTCATTAGAACAGTATTATAAATCCCTTCCAGAAAAGGTCTGATAGTATCCGGGTAATCCATAAGTTCTACTACAGTCGGAAGTCCGCCAAATTCTAAGTATTGATTGAACTTCTCTTCGAGATTACCTTGTTTGTCTGTTCCCGTAAAGTCCAGATATTCTTTGAAAGATAATGGCTGCATTTTAATTTCTACGTATCGACCCGAAAGCAATGTAGAGAGTTCAGAAGATAATAAATAAGCATTGGATCCAGTGATGTAAATATCTACATTGGCATCAACAAGAAAGGAATTGACTGCTTTTTCCCAGGATGCAACCATTTGGACTTCATCCAATAATATGTAATGCTTATCTTTATGGTTGACTAACCGTTTTTTGATCTGAGCATGCATTTCTTTATAATTAGAAATATCGTCAAATTCAAAGGATTCGAAATTCATACGTATGATATGATCTATTGCTACGCCAGAATTTATTAAATAATTTTCAAAAAGGGAAAGTAACGTGGACTTTCCACAACGTCTGATGCCAGTAACAACTTTTATTAGTGGTTTATCTTTGAATAGAATGAGCTGTGAAAGATATAAATCACGATTTTTCATAATATCACCTCTTTATCAAAGTATAACCCAAAAACTTTATATTATAAACATTTATTCGAGTATAACCTAATAAATTAATAAATAGCCGCAAAACAAGAATACATTCCACAGGGACATTCCAAGGGGACATTCCTTCGACGGGGACATTCCTTCGCAGAAGGTGTGTCCCCAAACCTTAACGGTGTGTCCCCATGCATTAACCGAAGGTGTGTCCCCAAACCTTAGCGGTGTGTCCCCATACCCCTAAAAAAATTTGCCTAAATTTGCAGGATAATCTGGATAAGTATCGAACTTATAACATTTGTAGTATAAGTTTGCCAATCAAGGCATTCTCAAATTTAATAAAAAGCAGGGGTGTAAAATGAACCAGACAGAGCAGCCAAATTATCAAGGCAATGATTACGACGAGATAGACCTCAAAGATATTATTCTAACCATAGGCAAGTGGAAATATAAGATTATTGCAGTCACCCTAATTTGCATGTTGTTCAGCGGGATAATAAGTTGGTTTTTCATAGAGCCAGTATATGAGGTTGCTACAATAATAGCTGTAAACCAAGGAACCAAACCAGCTGCAAATACCCAAAATCCAGAAAATATTGAAAAAATATTCGATCAATTGGGCGATGTACCGCTCATAACTCCGCAAAGCAGTGTTCAACAGATAAGCTCAGCCAGTATTCTGGATTCAACTATTAAGAAATTGAATCTGCCATATTCGCGTGGGGCACTAATGTCAATGATAAGTACCGAACTTATCAAGGACACCAATTTAGTAAAAATCAAAGTAAGTAATACTGATCCGGTATTGGCAGCGCAGATTGCCAATACCGTACGTGATGAATTTTTAACCCATGTAAATCAAGTTAACGGCCAAAAATTAACTAAATCACTGGATACCATGGAAAATCAATGGCTGCAAAAAGAAGA
>JAQUUV010000236.1 GCA_028693695.1 Syntrophomonas sp. | reverse complement strand
CGGCAATTAAAATTTTAGCTTGATTAACCCAAGCTATATCCTGTTCTCCAGCCAATTCAGCTGACTTTAAACATTAAATGTTACTATAGCGGAAGACCCCTTGCGTTCTCTATTAGCCTCCATTTATAATTAAATCATATCATGCTAACCTAGTATCTCAGGTATTGAAGGAGGCGATTATTGCGAACATTCCTTCCGAAAAACGAAAAGAAAAATATACCTATGCAGATTACCTGAACTGGCCGGATGGTGAGCGGTGGGAAATCCTTGCTGGAGAGCCTTATATGATGAGTCCGGCTCCGTCAAGTGAACACCAGAGAATATTAATGGAAATTGCATCGCAGCTGCACACTTACCTACGAGGCAAAAGCTGTGCGGTTTTTCCTGCCCCCTTTGACGTGCGCTTGCCCCGGGGAGAAAAAAAAGATGAGGAAATCGACAATGTAGTTCAACCTGACCTGGTTGTGATCTGTGACCGGAGCAAAATAGATAAACGCGGTTGCAAGGGAGCCCCTGATTTGATAATAGAAATACTGTCCTATTCCACCGCCAAAAAGGATCTTAACGAAAAATTCAACCTGTACGAACAGGCAGGTGTAAAAGAATATTGGGTAGTCTTCCAGAGTGAGGCAGTAGTAGAAGTTTATCAATTAAATGATAGTATGCGATATGAAAAAACTGGCACTTACCAGAGTAGCGATCAGATCAAAGTAGGAATCCTGCCCGAGTTGGAAATTGACCTGAGCCTAGTCTTCCAGAATAGAATCGAGTGAGCTATAACTCGGGATCTCCTTAACCAGTTTAAACTGCTGCGTCTCCAGCCAGCAGCAGCAGAGCTATTCCAGATTCTCACTCTCTAAGAAATCTCTAATATTCATGTGTTTGATGCCCAAACGGCTCATGTTAACCTCATCCATTGATACAACGTATTTCGAGAAATTATCATTGATCGCCAAAAGCGTCCCCATCGGACATATTCGCATCCTTTCGATTGTATCACAGATTATTTTTCCCAGCAATAGGAAATAAGAACAAATGTTTTTCTTAGTAAAGAGGCGGTGGCTTAGTTCTATTTTATCTTAAGCAAGTAGCAGTAACAGTAGCAGGAAGTAATTGTAAATAATTTCTTTTCCAGATCAACTTCTCCAGAAAACGTAGCACCATCTACAAAATAACTCGGGGTCTGACCCCGAGTTATTTAGTCTTTCCTATGTAAGCCCTGTTCGATTCGATTCAATTGCTGCACTATCTCCGCTATTACGCAGGTAAATAACCGACCCGCTTCCATGACTTGTTCCTGCTGATCATCGCCGTCCTTGTAGGGCTGAAATACTGCCAGTACAGCTTTGCCGGAGTGCTGAGCGCCGTGTACTGTGAACTGACTACTCAAAACCTGCAGCCGCAAGCCATTCGATAATTCGATCAGACATTCCTTACCCGATCCAGCCTGAGGCTCACCCATATATGCCATATCCACATAACCATAAACGGAATCACTATCAGTAACTGCCTGGCGCATTTTCAAGGGAACAAATACCCGCCCAGTCCCCAGGTAAAAAGGCAGCACCCCTTTACGGCTTATCTTCTCCTGCAGGAGCTTCCGCTGCGCCTTCAGGTCAACCGCATAAGAAGCAGCCAGGGCCTTCACCACGGATTTAAGTATCCGCCGATCCCTCACGACCTCGCCGCTCTTCAGCAAAATATCCGTAGCATTGCCAATATCGCAATAAATCGGCCTTAAGCCAATTACCTCATCACGTAATTGCTCCACCTTACCAATAATCATGCATTAACCCTCACTTTCTCCTCCTCGTATGGCACAACGTCTTCTCCCCCATTAAAAATCCCTGTTCCCCACTCATCCCAACAACTCCACTATTTCTTCAAATAAGTGTCAGCCAGACCATAGATCCCCCGCTTCTCCCCTCGCCTAAGCCGCGCATCCTTAGTAATATGAGCAATCAAATTCAAACCCGGGTCCTTACCCCCGATTTGATAACCCTTCAGCTTCAAACGCCTTAAAATCTCCCGATAATAAAGATCCTGCGGATACGCCTCTTCTAAAACCTTTACCACCGCATTGCGCAGGCTATCTCCGCGCAGTTCCTCTTCACCATCCCCCAATTGCTTATTCTCAACGGTTTTAACTACCCGAGTCTCGACGGGTAAGAAATCCCCCCCATTTATAGCCAGCAGCCAATTTTCCATAGCAGCAATCTCCTGCTTAATCCTAACCCTTTCATCCTGCAGTTTCTTTATCTCCTCTTCCTTCGCCAAGAGCTCAAGCTTCCTCAGCTCAACCCATCTACTATTGGCAGCAATCAAATCACTATTATCAATAGTTGCA
This sequence comes from Syntrophomonas sp., assembly GCA_028693695.1. Taxonomy (GTDB): domain Bacteria; phylum Bacillota; class Syntrophomonadia; order Syntrophomonadales; family Syntrophomonadaceae; genus PHAA01. The sequence goes on along the minus strand of JAQUUV010000236.1, from coordinate 1,088 downwards.
TCCCCACGATTCGATTCCATATCAGCTCACCCTTTACACATTTTGTAATATTATGAAATAATTTTAGCATCATTACATTATATTGTAAATATGTTTATGCAATTATTTTATTTTATTTTGGTTTGTTTAAATTATTTACCAGTTAAAACTGCAAAATAATAATCAGGCCCTATATTCACAAATTCGCAAATAACTTAGGCCTGATTAATTTCGATTTATATGCAGGATAATTAATTCTTCACAATAACTCAATAACTCGGACGCTTGGCGATATCCTGATCGAGCTGTATGTATCCATAATGATTCGCTATGTACTGGATAATAGTTCCCTTGTCATAGCTTTTGCGTACCTTTACCGGCGCTACAGCAGCGATTTCCAGAATCTGCTGCTTAGTATATTGCTTAAGAAATACAGCTATATCATCCTTTTTCATATCGGGTAAAAGAGCAGCCAGCCTTCCCGGTTCAAATGGTTCTGCTGGCCTCTTCTTATTACGCACCTTGGTCGGAGCAGATATTTCCACTCGCTCTGCCTGATAGGCAGCCCCCTCTACAGGTTTCGTTATAACCGACGCAGTGATTTTCGCATAGATATCATCCAGCATTTCATCCAGGCTTTTATCCCGATATATTTCCAGAATTAGCTTCAGCTTAGCTAGGTTCCGCAACAAGGAATTCACCTTCATATTCCCACCCCCGCAATCTCTCCAACATCTCATACAGAATAGCCTCTGCCATATCTGCCTGCTTCCGCGCAGTACCACCCGAAGCAGCCTGGGAATAAACCGGATTTCCCAGCTCTGACGCCTTAGTAATACCATCTCCATAAATAAGGTAATTCTGGAAAACCAGATCCCCGAAAGCATCTTGCAGACGCCCCAGGGTATAAGTCTGAGTACCTATTGGCTCTTGACCATACTCCCGCACATTATTAGCCACTATTCCAATTAACTCTGTAGGGCGATAACCCTCTGAAATCTTCGCGAAAAAACTATTTAGTTTATTAACCTTATTTTTCAAAGAAGTTAATCCATATGAAGACAGTTTGTCCAGCAGGGTAGGAATAACATAATAGTCGCTGGCATAAA
>JAQUUV010000025.1 GCA_028693695.1 Syntrophomonas sp. | reverse complement strand
AAATAGCGGATGCAATTGCTAATGAAGAGAAGAGGCAGAGCACCAAGTTGGAACTTATCGCTTCCGAAAATTTCGTTTCTCGTGCAGTTATGGCGGCTCAGGGGTCAGTAATGACCAACAAGTATGCCGAAGGATATCCGGGCAAGAGATATTATGGAGGCTGTGAATATGTCGATGTGGCCGAAAGCTTGGCTATAGAGAGGGCGAAAAAACTTTTTGGAGCACATCACGCCAATGTTCAACCCCACTCCGGCGCTCAGGCCAATACCGCCGTATATTTTGCCGCCCTGCAGCCGGGAGATCCGGTCTTGGGAATGAACCTTAGTCATGGCGGACATCTGACCCACGGCAGCAAGGTAAACCTATCCGGAAAATATTTCCGGTTTTTTGAATATGGAGTTGACCCTCAAACAGAAACGATTGATTATGATGAATTACTAAAAATTGCCAAAGAGGCTCAGCCCAAAATGATTGTGGCTGGAGCTAGTGCCTACCCGCGCAGTTTAGATTTTCAAAGGTTTCGGGAGATTGCGGATGAAGTAGGGGCGTTACTTTTCGTAGATATGGCGCATATAGCCGGTCTGGTAGCAGCCGGTTTGCATACCAGTCCTGTACCTTATGCAGATTTCGTGACCACTACTACCCATAAGACCCTGCGTGGACCTCGGGGGGGCTTAATACTTTGTAGGGAAGAATGGGCAGCCAAGATTGACAAGGCCATTTTTCCGGGAATACAGGGAGGGCCGCTTATGCATGTCATTGCTGCCAAGGCAGTATGCCTTCAGGAGGCCTTATTGCCCGAATTCAAAGAATACCAGAGGAATATTATGGAAAATGCCCGCATATTAGCTGAAAGCCTGGTTGCAAAAGGTCTGCGGCTAGTTTCGGGCGGGACGGATAATCACCTGATGTTAGTGGACGTGCGACCTAAAAAATTGAATGGCAAAGAAGCGGAAGCAATTTTAGAATCTATTAATATTACCGTAAATAAAAATGGCATTCCCTTTGACCCGGAAAAGCCCACTATAACCAGTGGAATAAGAATTGGTACTCCTGCCGTTACCAGTCGGGGCTTGCGGGGTGAGGATATGAAGGATATGGCAGAGGCCATTGCCCTGGCATTGGATTACCCGGAAGAAGTGGATAAGCTCAATCAAGCTCGGGCAATTGTGAAGGGTTTGTGTGAAAAATACCCCCTGTATGGGATATAAGGCATTATATGGTTAAAGCAGGAATAGGATATCTGAGGCCCTCCTGGGATGAATATTTTTTGGAATTGGCTCAATTGGTAGCCAGCCGCTCTACCTGTCTGCGTCGGCATGTGGGGGCAGTTCTGGTAAGGAAAGAACGTATCATAGCCACTGGCTACAATGGATCACCCCACGGGTTGAGTCATTGCCTGGATATAGGTTGCCTGCGCGAGGAAATGGGGATTCCCTCCGGGCAAAGGTATGAACTATGCAGAGGAGTGCACGCTGAGCAGAATGCTATTATTAATGCCGCATTTTACGGAGTGTCGACTCAGGACACAGTTCTATATTGTACAAACCAGCCCTGCATTATATGCGCGCGGATTTTGATCAATGCGGGCATTATTAGAGTAGTTCACCGGGGTGATTTTAATGATAACCTGGCCATGCAGTTTATGCAGGAAGCTGGCATAGATTTGGTGGAAATACCCTACGGGGAGAAAAGGGAGTCTTAGAAATGGATACAAAAATACTATCCTTACCCAGGTTAAACCTGCTTAACCCCACCTTAGAATCGACTGCATTGAAATTAATGGAAGAGGCGGGCGAGCTGGCTCAGTGCATAGGTAAATACCGATGTCTAAGCGGTGAAGTGGTACAGATGGAGGAGGAAATAGTAGTAGAAGAAATTGCCAAAGAACTATTGGATGTGGCTCAGACTGCGGTAACTATGATGTTTGTCTTGGAGGAAAAATTCGGTATAGATATTGAGGTGTTACTGCAAAAGCATTTAGAAAAATTGATTTATAGAGGGTACCTGACTAGATAGTGAGGCAAAGCCTGCACATACCTCGCTGGAACCGCTATAAAGCTCGGGATATGTATGAAATTTGCGAATAAAATATCTTTTTCACAAAATAATTAAATTTTTTACTCAAGTAAAAAGGATTTTTTATAACTATGTAGAATTGCTATTAGGGAAAGATAATAGCTTATTCTTAATAAAGGATGGTAGCGAGTGGTCAGAGAAAAGCAAACATGGGTGAAATCAATGGGCACCGCTGTCAACTTAGGGACTTCTGTGGCAGCAGCAATAGCGGTGGGGTTAATTGGAGGCAAGTGGCTCGACAATCGATTTGATATGGGATATTTGTTTACCATTCTCGGATTTTTGTTGGGTGTGATTACTGCCGGAAAGATGATGTGGGAAAGGTTGATGGGAGAATCCCGCCAACGTTCTTTTTTAGATAAACATAAAAAAGAGAATGAAAAATAGTTTCGGCAATTAATATTAATTAAACTGGTTTGAAGTTTTGGGTCTGGCTCAGCAGGGAAGGCCAACAAAACCAAAAATAAATTTTCATTATAGGAAGGGGGGAGAAAAGATGATATTTGGTATGTGGGATGCGGAGTTATTCAAAATTGGATCAATTCCAGTTGATCATTTAATAGTTACTCAGTGGGCTATAATAGCTCTGATTGGTTTGATTGCTTTTTGTGCCACCCGTGACATGAAATTAGTGCCGAGTGGTTTGCAGAATGGCTTTGAAATGGTCATTGTATGGACCTACGATTTCTTTACCCAGTTAATGGATCATGAGCATACAGCGAAAAAGTATGCCCCCCTGTTGTCCACGTTTTTCCTGTTTATTCTTATTAGTAATTACAGCGGTTTGATCCCTGGAGCTGCCAGCATTGAAGGATTCCAACCACCCACTAGTAACTGGAACGTTACAGTAGCTCTGGCGCTAATAACCATGATTACAACTCAGTATTCAGGTTTCGCCGAGCATGGGGCTCATTATTTGAAACATTTTGTCAGTCCCAGTGCAGCCATGTTGCCACTTAACTTACTCGAAGAAATAACCCACCCGTTGTCCCTCACGGTCCGTCTATTTGGTAATATATTCGGCGAAGAGATGATAATCGCTTATCTGCTATTCATGGCGCCATTCATTATCCCAACGGCATTAATGGGACTGAGTGTTATGCTGGGAGCTATCCAAGCGATAGTGTTTACCATTCTGTCAGCTAGTTACATAGCTGCTGCTACATCTGCGGGTCATTAAAATTTATAATATTATTTTTGCCAATGTAAGGTACATTGCAACAGGAAAGGAGGGAAAATTAAAATGGGTCTAATAGCATTAGGAGCTGGTTTAGCCGTATCTATCGCCGGTTTGGGTGGTGGTGTTGGCATGGGTGTTGCTGGTGGAAAAGCTATCGAAGCTATCGCCAGACAGCCTGAGGTAGGAGGAGATGTAAGAACTCTCATGTTCATTACCTTTGCCTTCATCGAAACTCTAACTATTTATGGTCTGCTGATTGCGTTCATGCTCGTAGGAAAAATGGTAGCATAGTGCATTCATAGTGAGCTAAGAATGTAAAAAAACTAAACCGTAGTCTTCTTTTTAGGGCGTTAGAGCAAGGTATATTACATATATAATTCCTAATGCTCTATCGCCCGATTACTTTAGCACTAGAGAGATTGGAGGTAGCACATCCGTGAAAAGGAATAAATGGGTTTACCTATCAGGCCTCCTTTTATCCTTAATAATGGTAATGGGATTTGCAGCCTTCTGCATGGCTTCGGGGCATGATGCAAATGCTCCTATATCGGCACCGGCGGGTAGTCCACCTGCTTTTCCAAACTTGTATGTAATCGGCTGGTCAGCAGTTAACTTCTTTGTATTGCTGGCTATGTTATATAAGTTTGCTTATAATCCCATCAATGAGATGCTGGCACAACGGACTACCACCATTGAGAGTTCCATCAAGCATGCAGAAGAATTAAAAGTAGAAGTTGACCAGATGAGAAAAGAAGCTCAGGCCAACTTGATTGAATCCCGTAAGGAAGCCCAGGAAATAGTGGGACGCGCCACAAAGTCGGCCGAAGATGCCAAGAACGATATTGTCGCCAAGGCCAAAGAAGAAGTAGATACCATGAAGGTCAGAGCCAAAGCTGAGATCGAAGCGGCTACCGAACAAGCCAAGGTAGAACTCAGAGATACGGCTGCAACCCTTGCTATGATGGCTGCGGAGAAGGTATTGGGCAGAGCTATCACCGAAGCCGATCATCAGAAGATGGTCAAAGAATTTGTCAATGAAGCAGGCGACTTGCTATGCTAAACAAGAGCGTCGCCAGGCGCTATGCTGAAGCCTTTTTTAGCATTGCCCACGAGGCTAACAAGGTTGATGCTTATCAAGCCGAACTGGGGAAGGTAGTTCAAACTATACAGGAAGTTGAAAATCTCAAGCAATATTTTGCCTATCCCCTTGTACCTACCAAAGAAAAGAAAGAAGTTGCCGCAAAGATCTTTTCCAAAGATTTGTCACCGGTTACTTTGAATTTCTTGCTGCTGGTACTTGATAAGAAACGCCAAAATTATCTGGAAATTATTTTTAAAGAGTATGAAGATATGGCTGATGAATCCAACGGCATTAAGAAAGCAGAATTAATATCTGCGATGGCCGTGCCGGATGCAGAGGTTAACGCACTTGCCGAGACACTGTCTCGTTCGACGGGTAAGACTATACAGTTAAAGCTTTCGATTGATCCTGCCCTGCTGGGTGGGCTCAAGATTCGAATGGGCGACAAGATAATTGACGCCTCAGTTGCGAAGAAACTAGAGATGCTAAAGAAAAACCTCAAACAAGCAAAGATAAGTTAATTCGATAGGGGTGAGCATTTAAATGAGTATTAGACCGGAAGAGATTAGCGCCATATTGAAACAACAACTGGAGCGCTACCAATCCGAGGTCGAAGTCAGCAATGTGGGTTCTGTCATCTATGTTGGAGACGGTATCGCAAGGGTCTATGGATTACAGGGAGCCATGGCTGGCGAATTGCTGGAATTTACAGGTGGTACCTACGGAATGGTACTTAATCTGGAAGAAGATAATGTCGGTGCAGTGCTACTTGGTAAATATTCGCACATTAAAGAGGGCGATGTAGTTAAGGCCACCGGTAGAATCATGGAAGTGCCAACAGGAAAAGCTATGCTCGGACGCGTAGTAAATCCTTTGGGACAGCCTCTGGATGGTAAGGGACCTATAAATACTAGTACATTTAGACCGATAGAAAAGGTTGCGCATGGTGTTGTAACTAGAGCACCTGTTAATGTACCAATGCAAACTGGACTGAAGGCGATTGACTCCATGGTTCCCATCGGCAGGGGACAGCGTGAGTTGATCATTGGTGATCGTCAGGTTGGTAAGACCGCGATTGCTATTGATGCCATAATCAATCAGAGAACTAAAAAAGACGTAATCTGCATTTATGTTGGAATTGGTCAAAAGCAATCAACAATTGCAGGAATTCACGCTAAATTGGAAGAAATGGGCGCTATGGATTATACCATCATAGTCGCATCCACCGCTTCTGAACCAGCACCGTTGCTGTATCTGGCCCCGTATGCTGGGGTTGCTATGGCTGAGGAATTCATGGAAGGCGAAGGCAAAGATAGAGATGTTTTGATTATTTACGATGATCTTTCCAAACATGCTGTAGCCTATCGTGAAATGTCCCTACTGCTGAGGCGCCCACCCGGACGTGAAGCATATCCTGGAGACGTATTCTATCTCCATTCTCGTTTGCTGGAGAGAGCATGTAAACTAAATGATGGATTGGGTGGAGGTTCAATAACCGCTCTGCCAATCATTGAGACTCAGGCTGGCGACGTATCAGCATATATTCCGACTAATGTTATATCCATTACTGATGGACAGATATATCTGGAAACCGATCTATTCTATGCAGGCCAACGTCCAGCTATCAACGCTGGTCTTTCCGTTAGCCGCGTAGGTGGTTCAGCTCAAACCAAAGCTATGAAGTCCGTTGCTGGACAGTTGCGTCTGGATTTGGCTCAGTTCCGTGAACTGGCCGCCTTCGCTCAGTTTGGATCTGACCTGGATAAGGCGACTTTAGCCCGCTTAACCCGCGGTGAAAAGGTTGTTGAGGTTCTGAAACAAGGACAGTATGCGCCTATGACTATGGAAGATCAGGTAGCAATAATATTCTGTGGCGTAAATGGTCACTTGGACGATATACCCACACCTAAAATTGCACAATTAGAAATTGAGTTTCTTAAGTATCTGCGTTCCAATACGGATGTGTTAAAGAGCATAGCTGACAGCAAAAAAATTGATGATGCAACCAATGCAAAATTAGTTAAGGCCATACAAGATTTTAAGTCCACGTTCGCAGTTTAGGCGGTGATGTAATATGGCAGGAGCAGGTGTAAAAGAACTAAAGCGTAGAATACGCAGTATAAAAAATACCCAGCAGATTACCAGTGCGATGAAAATGGTAGCAGCCGCTAAATTGCGCCGTGCACAGGAGGCTGCTGAAAAGTCGCGGCCTTATACTGAGACATTAAAAGGAACCTTGGCCAGGTTAGTAGGCTTGTCCAATGATGTGGAACATCCTCTCCTGGTAAAAAGGGACGAAGTGCGTAAGGTCGGTTATATTGTTGTTACTTCGGACAGAGGATTGTGCGGAGGTTACAATACCAATATAATAAGGGCTACCACTGATTCCATTGGTGCAGATGATAGGAAACCTGAAAACGGCATAATAGCCGTTGGCAGAAAGAGCCGTGATTTTTTCCGCAAAAGAATAGGCGTAGAGGCTGAATACATTAATTTGGGAGATAAGATTAATTACTCTGATGCCAGGGAAATTACCCAATATGTAATCAATGCTTATGAGAATGAGGAAGTTGATGAGATTTACCTGGTATATGCGAAATTCATTAACGTCCTGCGCCAAGTTCCAACTGTAGTCAAAATACTCCCCATTGAGCCACCCGATCAGGGAAGCATTACAGAGGAACACAACGTAGAGTATATTTATGAACCCAGCGCTGAGACTATTCTTCTCACGTTGTTACCTAGATATGTAGGCAGCCAGATATATCATGCAATGCTGGAAGGCAAGGCTAGTGAGCAAGGGGCCAGAATGACGGCTATGGGCAACGCTAGCCAAAACGCAGGGGAGATTATTGGCAACCTAACCCTTAAGATGAATAAGGTCAGACAGGCGGCAATAACGGATGAAATTCTGGACATTGTTGGTGGCGCCGAAGCTCTCAATAAAGGAGGAAAGTAGAGAATGGCGAATGTAACAACAGGGGAGGTAACACAGGTCATAGGCGCGGTTGTGGATATACGCTTCAAGCCTGGTGAATTACCGGATCTAATGAACGCTGTTATTATAAAATCGGCAGATCAAGGCGAAAAAGCTGCAGCCGCTACAGATATTAATGTTACTTTGGAAGCTATGCAGCACCTTGGAAATGATATTGTAAGATGTGTTGCGCTAAGTCCTACTGATGGTCTAATCAGGGGAATGGTAGCACAGAACACTGGAGCAGCCATTAAGATTCCAGTTGGAGACGGCTGTTTGGGCAGAATTATTAACGTGTTGGGAGAACCGGTTGATGAAGCAGGACCAGTAAATGCTTCTGATTACTGGGCAATCCATCGTGACCCACCCTTACTGGTTGACCAATTACCAGCGACCCAGATCTTGGAAACTGGTATAAAGGTTGCTGATTTGATTTGCCCTTACGCTAAGGGTGGTAAGGTTGGACTGTTTGGTGGAGCCGGAGTTGGCAAGACCGTTATTATCCAGGAACTAATTAGAAACATCGCTTCTGAGCATGGTGGATACTCGGTATTCGTCGGCGTGGGAGAGCGGACCCGTGAAGGAAATGATCTTTGGGGTGAAATGGTGGAATCTGGCGTTATCGATAAGTGCGCTTTGATATTCGGCCAAATGAACGAACCTCCCGGAGCCAGGCTACGTGTAGGTCTGACCGGGTTGACCGTCGCAGAATATTTCCGTGATGTTGGAGGACAAGACGTTCTTATATTCATAGACAACATATTCCGTTTCGCTCAGGCAGGTAATGAGGTGTCCGCTCTGCTAGGACGTATGCCTTCCGCCGTAGGATATCAGCCTACCTTAGCAACTGACATGGGTCTATTGCAAGAACGTATTACCAGTACTCGCAAAGGGTCAATAACTTCAGCTCAGGCAGTTTATGTACCCGCTGATGACTTAACTGACCCGGCGCCAGCAACGACATTTGCCCATTTGGATGCAACTACGGTTCTATCACGGGCAATTTCAGAGCTAGGTATTTATCCAGCGGTTGATCCATTGGATTCTACTTCTCGTATTCTTGACCCGCAGATTTTAGGTGAGAAGCATTATTTCACCGCTCGCGGAGTACAGCAGATACTGCAAAGATATAAAGAACTGCAGGACATCATCGCCATCCTCGGTATGGATGAGTTATCTGATGAAGATAAGATTATTGTTTCCAGAGCCAGGAAGATTCAGAGATTCCTGTCTCAGCCCTTCCACGTTGCTGAGCAGTTTACCGGCAGCCCAGGAATATATGTAAAAGTTGCAGATACCGTTGAGTCATTCACACAGGTTCTACAAGGGAAACATGATAATCTGTCTGAAGATTCGTTCTATATGGTGGGAGACATTGATACGGCAGTGGCCAAAGCTAAACGATTGGGGGCGTAGTCCATGGCAGACAGCACCTTCATGCTTGAAATCGTGACCCCAGAAGAATTACTGTTCAAAGATGAAATCCAGTTTGTAGTCGTACCAGAAGTAAACGGCGAACTCGGGGTTTTAAGAAACCATGCTCCTTTGATTGCTGCTCTTAATGTAGGTATTATGAGATATACCGATAACAATGGAGCGATTAAGAAGGTAGCCATAAGTGGTGGTTTTATGGAAGTGATGTCTAACGAAACTCGAGTCCTGGCAGAGACTGCGGAACGCGGATCACAAATTGATGTTCTGCGGGCGAAAGCATCCAGGGACAGAGCGGAGAAGAGGCTGAGCGAGCATGATGCCAGCATAAACCAAGTCCGGGCGCAAATGTCTTTAGCAAGAGCTACGGCTCGGCTTAAGGCTGCGGATGCGTCCTAGTAGCTAATTAATGAATTGCCGAAAGCCGGAGGGCAACTTGTTTGCCTTCCGGCTTTGATTATATTAAGATATTGTAATGATGAATGCAGGGGTAAATCGTTATGGATAAAGCTACTGCCTTGAAATATTTAATAATAGGGATTTTGACATACTATTTGGTCAAAGGAATCCTCTTTCTGCTCATGTGGCAATCATTGGTTAAGATGGAGGAAAGGGGCAAGGAAAGGATTGCCAAGAAAAAAAAGGCCCTTGAGGAGATGCGTCAGAAAAGATCAACCCCGGAATCCTGAGGGTTTAACACGGAATAACTTCATCAAGCATCTATGCAGATAAACTAAGTATTTCGTGCCAAACCCCTAGAGGAGGTTTTCTTTCTTGCTAACTAGTCTGCAGATTAAGTTTTTGATTTTAATTTTTATGGTGTTTTTGATTACGATTGGTTTTGCTATTTTAATCTGGCGTCAGACCATTGTTGTAGAAAAAAAGGCTCTAGCGGCCAAACAGCGACAGAAGGAATGCCAACAAAACCAGCCGGAGCTAAAGAAAATTGAAAAGACGAATGAATAGGTGTTCACACCCTACGGGGACTACAGAGTGCAACTGATACTCCCTGCGGTCATTTTAATAGGAAACTGGTGACCCTTATTGTTGCTATTAATGTTTACGCGTAGTCCGTGCCTATTATTGCCCGTGTGAATATTATTTTCCGAGTTACCTAATCCTGACTAGGTCAGGATTTTTTTATGCCTAAAATTCAGTTTAAAAGAATAATTAAAAACTTCAATGGCAAGAATCTTGATAAAGTTCTGGGGGTAAAAGATTATGAAAAAAGCCATTGTATATTTAATGATTTTTGTAGTTATATGTTTTCTAAGTGATTCAGCTCTTAAATATAGTCTCGGAAAGGAAATTGATAATCAATCTCCATATTACCTATCATTTGCATCCATCGGTGCAAATTTGCTTGAATCTAGATTGGATTGTTGGGCAAAAATAAAAACAGCATCCACAAATCAAGAATTAGATGAAGCCTTACTGAAAATTTTAAACTATCTAGAACTGCCCGCTGATGAGAAAGAATTCCTTCACCAGGAAACAAATGAAACAATAATTTGTCGGTATGAATTATCAAAGGATGAACAAAGGTACCTATTTATCCTCCAAACCAGCAAAACAGATCATAAATCACACTTTTTAATGACTACCATAAGTTCAACAGGAGATCTACAACTACGTAGAGATGAAGAAAAATTAAGAAAATTGCTGGATTGTAAATCCTATTATCTTTATAAGGGTTCTATAGATACTCGTCTTGATAATGCAGGGCAGGAAGAACTTCTTAGAGTAGTAATGAAATGCTTAAAAGCTGAAGTAAATGATGTTTACCAACAGAATCAACTTATAAGCATGACCGGATTCAGTCCAGCTTTGGAAAACAAGATCTCCCAGGTGAAGGTAGCGGGAAAAAACTGTAATGCCCAAGGAGCTATTAGATGTAATCCTAAGGAAAATACAAGTGAAATATATTTAGGCTTTCCACTTCTATTAAATGATTATTAATTCAGACTAATTTATCTTAGAATTTATTTAGGGAGGTGATGAAAAAATTTGGAAATGATAATCAGTGGAAAAGCTACATTAATAGGGGAAGTTGAGGTAAGTTCATCCAAAAATGCAATTTTACCCATATTGGCTGCCTCCCTATTAACGGATGAAAAAGTAGAAATAAGTAAAGTTCCTATTATTAAAGATGTAATTATAATTAGCAAATTAATAGAAGAGTTGGGTGTAAAAGTTGAACGAAGCGAAAATTGTATATCTTTTCATGGAAAATTAGTGTCTACCCAACCACCTTATGAATTGGTGAGACAAATCAGAGCTTCTTTTTTAGTTATGGGGCCAATATTGGCCCGTAAGGGAAAAGTAAGAGTCGCCTTACCCGGAGGCTGTGCGATTGGAACGAGGCCTATTGACCTGCATTTAAAAGGATTTCAAGCCCTAGGAGCAGACATAAGTCTAAATTCCGGGGATGTAGTAGCAAAAGCAAACCAGTTGATAGGCACCCATATTTATCTTGATTATCCCAGTGTTGGTGCTACGGAAAACATTATTATGGCTGCTTCGATGGCTAGCGGAACTAGTTATATCGAAAATGCGGCTTTGGAACCGGAGATAGTTGATTTAGCCAACTTTATTAATAGCATGGGAGGAAAAATTACTGGAGCAGGAACCAATGTTATTAAGATTAAGGGAGTAAAGGAGTTGCATGGGGTAAATTATACACCCATTCCCGACAGAATTGAAGCCGGCACTTATATGGTAGCAGTAGCCGCTACCAGCGGTGATGCTATTATAAAAAATATAATTCCAGAGCATGTAAAGGCTATTACGGCCAAGTTGATTGAGAGCGGAGCCGAAATTACCGAAGGAAAAGACTATTTGAGGGTAAAAAGGGAATCGCGCATAAAGCCGGTTTATATTAAAACACTTCCCTATCCCGGTTTTCCTACCGACATGCAGGCTCAATTTATGGCATATCTTAGTTGCTCTTTGGGAACCAGCGTAATTAGTGAATCTGTTTTCGAAAACCGTTTTATGCATGTTCAGGAATTATTAAGAATGGGTGCTGATATTAAAATTGAAGGCAAAACTGCTATAATTCGTGGGGTAAAAAAACTTACCGGTGCAAATATTAAAGCTACTGATTTAAGGGCAGGAGCTGCTCTAGTTATCGCTGGTCTGACTGCTCAGGGTGAAACGGTTCTATTTAATAGCGAACATGTTGATCGAGGTTATGAGAACATTGCCCCTAAATTAAATGCGATGGGAGCCACCATAAAAATCATATAAAATATATCTATGAGGAACATGACATTAGAATCATGTTCCTTTCATATTCTTTGATATGAATAGAAAAGCAACAAAGCGAATATTTATAATCGGGATTCTAATGGTAATAAGTGTAACAGCGATTTACCAGTATTTCCAAGTCGAAAAAGAGGCCACCCTAGAGCCCTACATAAAGTTATACCTACACGAGCAGGGTGCTATTGTTGGTATGGACCTGGAGCAGTATATAAAAGGCGTAGTGACAGCAGAAATGCCTGCCTCCTTTGATATAGAAGCACTTAAGGCGCAGGCGGTTTGCGCTCGTACCTATGCAGTCAAAAAGCTAATCGAAGAGCACTCCTATCCTCAAGGAGCTGATCTTTCTGATGATATTAATGTTTGTCAAGCCTATGCTCCTGTACTAAATTTTGCCAAAGACGATTCTAACGAACGGGAATTAGCTAAACGAATAGATGAAGCAGTAGAATCGACTCGTGGAGAAATTATGCTCTTTGATTCTAAACCCATTGACGCGCTCTATTGCTCTACTTGTGGCGGTAAAACGGAAAGTGCTGGTGCGGTATGGGGTAAAGACATTTCCTATTTGCATGCGGTTAAATGCGATGATTGCAGCAAGTCTAGTCATTATCAAAATTCGCATACCATTAATAATGAAGTTATTAATAAACTGGTAGGTGACAAAGGCGATACGCTGAATATTAAAATATTGGCCCAAACCCCTAGCGGGAGATTGAAAAGCCTAAGTATTAACGGGCATCAGCTAGATGCAGATACTTTGAGAAAGGGCTTAAACTTACCTTCTAGCTGGATTGATTTCCATCCTTCGGTCCATACTACAGTGATTAATACTCGTGGCTATGGGCATGGAGTGGGTTTATGCCAATACGGTGCCAACGGTATGGCCCAGCGTGGGAAAAACTACCACCAAATATTAAAAAAATACTACTTGGGTATCGATTTTTACAAATTATCATATTGAGGGAATTTCAAAAAATAAAGAGGTCAGTTACTTCGGCCCTTTTCCCACTGTACTTGCACCCGCCACCCTTCGGGTAGCACCGATGCTCCCGTTGGTCGCTATTAAGGTTGCCCTCGAGAAGACTACACTCCAGAGTGCAACCGATACTCCCTTCGGTCATTTTCAATAGGACTCCGGTGTTCGCACCCAACGGGCACTACTGGTGGACCCTTACAGGTGCTAATAAGGTTGCTATCACTCACAAATAATGATGCCCTCCAAAGGAATATTGCTGCGTTGTCGTAAGTCATACTATTATTTCATGGTCCCCAAGGTCTTGATTAGAACCCGCCTGAATATAATTTAAATAAATTCATGGGAGGGGGACAACAATGCAGAATTATATAAGGAAAAGGGCGGTGAAAGTAGCGCGGCATATCCTGCAAACCTCGGATACGGTGCGAAGAACAGCAGAAGTCTTTGGGATTAGTAAATCCACCGTTCACAAAGATGTTTCGGAAAGGTTACCACGGATTAGTGAGGCGCTAGCGGAAGAGGTAAGATGTATACTGGATAGAAACAAGGCGGAGCGGCACTTAAGAGGGGGAGAAGCTACCCGGAAAAAATATGCTCAAGAAAATCAGTTGCTGTTAGCCACCCCACGAGTACCACCGATGTGCTGAGAATATAATTAATAATATTATTCCGGCCATGCTTGAATGTTTAGTTATATGATACTGATACTGATGCACACTACTCTTAAGGTATTACGAACAAGAGTATAAGAAATAGTCCCTTTGGTAATTTTTGACAACACGGCGATGTTCGTTATATTCTCATTTGCGGTTGCACCCTTCATCCTTCGGATACCATCGGTGCTTCCGTTGGTCGCTATTAATGTTGCGGGTACTACTGATGTTTGCTACACTCACAATTATGGTCGCACCCTCCGGGTACTACTGATGTTCGTTGCACTCACAATTAATGGTGCACCCTTCGGGTACCACTGATGCTCCCTGACGGTCGCGATTAATGTTGCTAATGTTCGCTATAAACTTGCATAAAAAAATAGCCAGTATAGCGAATAAAAGGTAAAATAGTAGAAGCGAGTAATAAAACGATAAAAAGTGCCGGGGGGAACTAAGAAGTGTGTTTTGTTGAGGATATCGGTATTGATTTAGGTACGGCTAGCGTATTAGTTTTTAAAAAAGGCGAAGGTATTGTTTTACATGAGCCATCGGTTGTGGCTTTAGATATGAATACCAAAAAGGCAATTGCTATTGGTGAAGAAGCCCGGCAAATGCTGGGGCGAACTCCGGGTTATATAATGGCGATACGGCCTCTCCGCGAAGGAGTTATCGCAGATTACGATACTACCGAAAAGATGTTAACCTATTTTATTAAAAAGGTTATGGGTAAAAGGCTGTTTTTAAAACCCAGAGTAATTGTTTGTATCCCTACGGGGGCTACAGATGTTGAGGAAAGGGCGGTTCGTCAAGCTACCCTAGCTTCGGGAGCCAAACAGGCGTTTATTATCGAAGAACCTCTGGCAGCCGCCTTGGGAGCAGGAATCAACATATCAGAACCTACTGGCAACATGGTAGTGGATATTGGTGGAGGTACTTCCGATATTGCGGTATTATCTTTGGGTGGTATTGTCTGTAATACTTCGCTTCGAGTCGGTGGGGACAAGTTTGATGAGGCAATAATTCGTTATATTAGAAGAGAGTATAACTTGATGATTGGGGAGCGTACCGCGGAAGATATAAAAATGCGGATCGGTACTGCCTGGCTGACCGATGAGAATAGAGACCGGGATATGGAGGTAAGAGGCCGTGACCTGGTATCGGGTTTACCTAAGACGATTAAAATCACTTCCACCGAAAGCTGGGGAGCATTGGAAGAACCGGTATATGCGGTCGTGGATGCAGTGAAGAAGGTCCTAGAGATCACTCCACCTGAACTAGCAGCGGATATCGTAAATAATGGTATAGTGATGACTGGGGGTGGCTCGCTTTTAGAGGGACTAGATATATTGCTCAGCAGGGAAACTCATTTGCCTGTACACATTGCCGAAGATGCTATTTGCTGTGTGGCTATGGGTACCGGCAAAGCCCTTAATGAGATGAGTACCTTAATTAATAATCAGGTGCGAGGAACCAAAAGAGTATTATAGGGCTTATTCTAAAGTTATTTTGCACAAAGTACGATATATTAAGTGACCAAATATCCTAAAGTCGTCGGGAGGGTAGTAGTTTGATAAAAGGTTTATATACCGCTGGTGCGGGGATGATGTTGCAGATGGCACGTCAGGACGTTGTAGCCAATAATCTCGCCAATGTAAATACTGGTGGATATAAAAAGGATGAGACTATTTGCCAGGCTTTTCCGGAAATGCTGATTAGCCGCTTGGGTGACACCAAGGAAAATGCCTTGGGGCAGGTGAAAATTTTACCTCCGGTACCTATTGGAAGTTTAAGTACTGGTGCTATTGTAAAAGACATTATAACTGATCATAGTAGCGGTAATATAAAACATACTGAAAACAATACTGATCTGGCTATTAGCAACGAAGGTTATTTTGTAATTAGAACCCCTGAGGGGGAACGTTTTACTCGTAACGGAGCTTTTAAAATAAACGATGCTGGCCTTCTAGTTAATGACCAGGGTTATCCGGTAATGGATAACAACAATAATACCATTGAATTGCGGGGTGAATTTTCCGTCGACAAAGGTGGAAACATCCTAGTCGATAATCAGGTCATAACCAAGTTGAAAATTGCAACTTTTGCTGATAAACGATTTCTGCAAAAACAAGGAGACAGTAACATGAATTCGCGTGGGCAGACCTACACTGAACCTCAGAATCCTGGAGTATTGCAGGGTTATCAGGAATTATCCAATGTTAACGCGGTGCAGGAAATGGTTGCCCTGATTAGTGTTATGAGAGCCTATGAAAGCTGTCAGAAAGTGGTACAGGCTGAAGATGATACTATAGGAGTTGCTATCGATAAAGTAGGAGCCATTAACTAAGATGTTAAGGCCCGCCGTAAGGCGGGTTTTTTTGTAACCCAAATTTTTCGCAGTTAATGGATTATGCGCAGCAGCAAATAAACTGATGCTATTTCAAATAAACGATAGACGGGGAACGGGATTTTGCTGTTGACTTTAATCTGGGGCTAACAGATTCAG
>JAQUUV010000235.1 GCA_028693695.1 Syntrophomonas sp. | reverse complement strand
ATTAAGGGGAAAGTGAGGGTTAATGCATGGATATGGTGAAGGTGGAGCAGTTGCGTGATGAGGTAATCGGCTTAAGGCCGGTTTATTGTGATATTGGCAATGCTACGGATATTTTGCTGAAGAGCGGTGAGGTCGTGAGGGATCGGCGGATACTTAAATCCGTCGTGAAGGCCCTGGCTGCTTCTTATGCGATTGATCTGAAGGCGCAGCGGAAGCTCCTGCAGGAGAAGATAAGCCGTAAAGGGGTGCTGCCTTTTTACCTGGGGACTGGGCGAGTATTTGTTCCTCTGAAAATGCGCCAGGCAGTTACTGATAGTGATTCGGTTTATGGTTATGTGGATATGACCTATATGGGTGAGCCTCAGGCCGGGGTAGGTAAGAAATGTTTGATCGAATTATCGAATGGCTTGCGGCTGCAGGTTTTGAGTAGTCAGTCCACAGTGCACGGCGCTCAGCATTACGGCAAAGCTGTACTGGCAGTCTTTCAGCCATACAAGGGTGGCGATGATCAGCAGGAACAAGTCATGGAAGCGGGTCGTTTATTTACCTGCGTCATAGCGCAGATAGTGCAGCAGTTGAATCGAATCGAACAGGGCTTACATAGGAAAGACTAAATAACTCGGGGTCAGACCCCGAGTTATTTTTGATTCTTCTTTCTTGTTGATGGGAAATAAAGGATGTGATACAATTGAACAAGAGAACGTTTGTTTGCAGAACGCGTAGTAAATGAAAAGGGGGATTAATGATGGTGCCGGATCTTTCATACGATCAAAATTACTTCATGTCTGTTGAACCAATGATCGATGACAATGAATACCTCAGAGAACCACAAAAAATAGCATACGGGAAAATATTTGAACATTTTGTTTCTCAAAACAATACATCACATGCTATAGTAGTACTTCCGACAGGAGTTGGGAAAACAGGATTGATGGGAATTATTCCTTATGGCATAGCCAAAGGTCGAGTACTCATAATTACTCCCCAAATTGTTATAAAAGATAATGTGATTGGGTCCCTCAACCCCGAGAATCCTGAAAACTTCTGGTTAAGTCAACGGATCTTTAGCGATTTTGATAATCTTCCATCGGTAATGGAGTTTGAAGGAAGAAAAACCAAAGACGAATATTTAGAAAGTGCTAATATCGTAATTGTAAACATTCAAAAGCTTCAGGCCCGACTTGCCAGCAACCTAACAAAACGAGTTGCCCCTGATTATTTTGACATGATTATTATTGACGAAGCACATCACTCCACAGCATCTACATGGGTGGAATGTTTACAGTATTTTTCCCACGCCAAAGTCGTTAAATTAACCGGCACTCCATATAGAACTGATGGGGAAAAAATCGTAGGAGAAATAGTTTATAACTATAAGCTTAGCGCAGCCATGGCTCACGAATATGTTAAAAGTCTTGAAAATTTTACCTATATTCCTGATGAACTATTTTTAACGTTAGATAATGACGATACAAAACAGTATACCGTGGACCAAATATTGGAACTGAAATTAAAAGACGAGGATTGGATAAGCAGAACGGTTGCATTTTCAAAAGACTGTTCAGAAAAAATTGTGATTGAAAGTATAAAGAAATTAGAAGCAAAGCTTTCTGACAATAATCCTGTTCCTCATAAGATAATCTCTGTGGCATGCAGTATTGCTCACGCCGAACAAATAAAACAACTGTATGAAGATCATGGCTATGATTGTGCAATAGTGCATAGCGATATGGATGGTAAAGATATTCAATCCGCCCTGCTAGCCATTATAAATAATAAGGTGAAGGTTGTGATAAATGTTGCTATGTTGGGCGAGGGTTATGACCACAGGTATCTCTCGGTTGCAGCAATATTTAGGCCGTTTAGATCTCAATTACCTTATGCTCAGTTTATAGGCAGGGTTTTAAGAGCAATACCGGCCTCTGAAGCCAACCGAGCGTCAGATAATATAGCGGAGATAGTATGTCATCGGGATTATTACCTCGATGATCTCTGGGATTACTATAAAAAGGAAATACAGGATAGTGAAACAATAAAGTATTTGGCAAATCTTCAACTTAACGAAGAACCGGTGTCTGAATTGGATTCTATCAGTAGATCTGTAGATAGGTCTGTTGGAACGGCAATGGAATTCGGGGAGGGGCAGATTATTCGAGATGCATATTTGAATACGATATTAATTCAACAACGAAAAGCTGAGGAAGAAGTCGATCTGCAAAAACTAAAGGAAATTCAAAAAATCTTGGGAATTTCCGCAAAAGAGGCAGAAAGGATTATACAGCAGACGAAGGGAAGGACATCTCCTGTAAAACGCCCTGATCTATACATTAAACGAAAGCAAAAAGGCATTGATTACCGCATCAGAGAAGAAATAGTGCCCGGTATTTTGGAGAGGTTTAACCTTGATATTAAAGATGATAATCTGAAAACTTGTCGTATTTTTAGAACGTCTAAATATAACTGGATAATACATAACAACAATGAAAATGGAGCTTTTTTGGCCATCTACATAAATTCCGTTCTTAAGGATATGATTGGGGCTAAAAGAGACGATTGGGAGTTTTCGGATTGGGATACCGCAGAAAAGAAGTTGGACCAGATTGAAGAATACTTAGTTAAAGTTATAGAGGATTTCACTAAATAGTATTGAATTTTATTGAAGATAATATTTTTGGAAAAGGGGGATGTTTACGTGATTGATGAGACAATTAAGGAAATATATAACATGTTATATTCGCCAGTGGTTACTCCGTATAATCTATTAGATAATGCACGGTTAGAAAATTATGACTATGTCATGTACAAAAGATCGGACATCGGCTTAGTTGCAGTCTTAAGATGTACTGTTGAACCTGGATTTAAACCAGATTTTTATTACTATTTTGATCAAGAAGATAATTTGTATAAAATCATTATGCAAACTGAGGAAAACGAAGAAGTGATATTTGACAGGCAGTCTGAAATTAAGAAGCTAGAGAAGAAGTATAAAAAAGAAAAGGCAAACAGAACTAAAAAGATTGCCGTTTAGTAAAACGTTGTTTGGGGATTAAACCATGAAGATGCCAAGGGAATTTTTTGCGAGAAAGCTAATTATAAGCCTATTAATTGTTTTAGGAATTTTGGTGCTAGGAAGATTATCTTTGCCCTCACTGGGCCGTTTCTTGGTGGCGCAGGATCAGCCACAACCCAGCGATATAATTGTTGTCCTGATGGGCAGCGGGCCGGATCGGATGCTGGGGGCGGTGGATCTCTACCAGGGCGGGTATGCTGATAAGATCATGATGGTGAGGAATAATGTTGCGGGCTATGACCTGGTTGTAAGTAAAGGGGTGAAGATTCCCCATGACACGGATCTGGCCCAGATGGTGGCAGTACAGTTGGGCGTGCCGCAGGATAATGTGATTATTCTTCCCGGGGATGCGCTCAGCACTCAGGATGAAGC
>JAQUUV010000234.1 GCA_028693695.1 Syntrophomonas sp. | reverse complement strand
CGGTCTGAGTTTTAATCAATTTAATTTCACTGATATATCGCGTTTTAACCGGGGGGACCGTTTTTCACTATTTTTATCGGCGAGCGGCGAACCGGCCAACAGCGATGTGGATGAAATCTACCTCTTCAGTTCAGCTGACCGCAGGGATATTTATCCTCATAACTGGCGTTTTAATGATGGGGTCCTGGATAATAGTAATACGGAACTCAGAACCTACCAGGTCGATTATACTAATGGCGATATACATGAAGGAGTGTTGGACTTCGATTTTGCTGATTTTCATGGCGGTACTGGCCAGGGTCAAATAGACAACCTGAAGACACCTCGGGTTATAGAGGATACCGTGGTCTTCGAATCCGTTTACCACCAGGGGATTGAGACCGCTGCTGCCCATCATTATACTAAATTGAAGGATATTGCCCAGTTTTGGACGCCGGATGGCCGTTTTCTTTTAGAACCGCCTCAGGAATTGATTTTGCAGAACGGTGACCAGGAGGCACGGGTAATGCTCTATGGCGAAGATGAACTCGTGGATGTGCTGGACCGCATTAATCAGGCAATTTATTTAAATTTGGGCCAGGAGGATGTGGTCGATGAAGATGAACGTTATAAGTTTGTATCATTTGTTGACAGTTCTTCGTCAAACAGTGCTTTAGATAAAATGGATGGGAGCCTGATAGTTCGTACGGCAATAGCCGGCAGCAAGGGCGAGATTAGTTTAAGTGCTCCGGAGCCCTTGCTTAATGCTCTGGGGATTTCTGTTATGCGTTATGCCAGTGAAAATGAAGTAGAGGTCGAGATTCGGGATGCGGTAAATGGAAAGTTACTCAACACTTTTAAAGCTGAATCAGACAGTAATATTAAGGGAGCCATCTCGGGTAAAATTGGTTTGAAGATCGATTCCAGCCTGGGAGTAAGTGTAGACTATAGTGAAGGCCAGGAGGATTTTAGCTGGCAGGGCGAAGAAAATATTCAGGTCACGGTGCAACTGGTGGATAATGCCACTGTTTTGCAACTGGGTGCAAATCCTGGCCAGGTAGAATGGATCGAGCTTATGGATGCCAGCTGTACTGCTTTGGGGGTAGATGAAGTTTCGCTAATAACTCGATCCCATGCCACAAAAGCTATAGGTGAATTGGACGAGGCCATAGAAAAGGTCTCATCCCAGCGAGCAGTGCTGGGGGCCTTACAGAACCGTCTTGACCACAGCATAAACAATCTTTCCGTTGCTCACGAAAATCTCAGTGCCTCTGAATCTCGCATCCGTGATACTGATATGGCCAAAAATATGAGTGCATACGTATTGAAGGGCATCATCGGCCAGGCGGCTACGGCCATGTTGGCCCAAGCCAATCAGAAGCCACAAATGGTATTAAAGTTGCTGGGTAAATAGAAATTACCAGACCCAATCGGTTGTGGTAAAATATGTATTAAGGTGCGAGATCCTGTTTATAGCAGTGTCTTGCTCTTGATAAAGTATCACTAAGAAAGGGGGAAATTGCATGGAGACAAGTGCGATCGCAGGAATGGTTATGGGAGCTCAAGCAGCCCAATTGCAGCAGTCAGTAAGCCTGGGTGTAATGAAGATGTCCATGGACAATACCAGCGACACAG
Source organism: Syntrophomonas sp. (assembly GCA_028693695.1). Classification (GTDB taxonomy): domain Bacteria; phylum Bacillota; class Syntrophomonadia; order Syntrophomonadales; family Syntrophomonadaceae; genus PHAA01. The sequence continues at coordinate 1,853 of JAQUUV010000234.1, read as the reverse complement.
GTCAAGCGCTGCTTGACATGATGAAAGCCAGTACCCAGGCCATGGAGAGATCCATAACCCCCCACCTGGGAGTCAATCTTGACGTATTGGCTTAGCCGGATTTAAAAACTGGCAAGCAAGAGCCTCTCGGAGCAATACCGGGGGGCTCTAAGCTTGTTTAGAGAATAGGAACGATAGACACAGATATACACAGACAACAATGACCCTCCGGGCACTGAGTTAAAAACAATAAAAAGGTCTGCGTTAGTCATAAAAGTCAGTGTCCGTCTGTGTCTATCGTACTTCTTACGTCGCATCATCTGTCAACTCCGAAAGTTAAGTAAAGTCTCGACATGTTTGTTTCGATAACTAGGTTAACTGTTTTAGTCTCTGCCATTTTATGAAATGGACGGAGAAAATATTTAAGGAGCGATCATATGAAAAACATTGTTGAGGTTTCCACAGATATATTGCAGCTTTCCCTAACCATCCAGGAGGGCTTTCAGCACCTGGTCGGCCGGATGGGTGAAGGACATTTTGAAGATACCTATTACCTGTTTCAGGATATTGTACGGGCATTTTCATCTATCTATGATGCGGTGAGACCGCTAAGCCTGGTGTCGCCTTTGGGGGAAAGTCAAATAGCAGAGCTAACCGAAAAATTAATTAATGCTTTTGATGACATGAACAAGGCTTATGAAAATAATGAACTGGATAAGGCGCAGCAGGATCTGCAGGTGGTATTATTTCCAGCTTTTGAGAGCTGGAGAGGCGAGCTGGAAAGATGCCTGCATCCCTTGGTAGATTCATAGGCTTGTGCAGGAAGGCGATTCTTAACCCAATCGCCAGGAATCTTATTATTTTTCCGTAGATATAGGGTAAAGTTCACACTTCATCCTAACGATAATTAACATAGTTACTTCAGTGAAGGAGGCAACGAAATGAATATGAATGCCCAAGCATTCAACCAGTACAAAAGATCCACAGTAGAGACGGTATCTCCTGAAAAACTACTAATAATGCTTTATGACGGCGCGATTAAGAACATCAGAAACGCTAAAAATGCCATCGAGGCCAAGGATATTAACCTGGCTCATATGAAAATCCTTAAAACCGAAGAAATTATTGTTGAATTGATGTCCACCTTGAATATGGATTATGAAATATCAAAAGGCCTTTTTAATCTTTACGAATACTTCTATCATCAGTTGGTGCAGGCCAACATGAAGAAGGATGTGGAATTGCTGGAGCAGGTGGAGTCCTTTTTGCTAGAGTTGAGAGATACATGGCAGGAAGCGATGGAAAAAATTAAAACAACAGCTCCGGTCTCAGCGGATAAGCCAGATATGGTTAGGAATACTCCGGTCCATCCAGTTAGCAACACTCCCCCCCCGGCAGGAGTAAGACAGAGTATAAATATAAAAGGATAATAGGAGCAGGCAGGTAAGAGCTTTATTGCATGGGACTACGCTAACCGTTAAGAAGTTTTAAAATCCTGAATATATTTTTAAAGTTTGTGGAGGAAAAAGACGATAAAATAACAAAATATAATGCAAGGAGGCAAGGTTATGCGGGTTGATGGGCAAGGGATGGCCACGGATTACATTCCCGCTAAAAATGAGGCGGTTAGTAGACCAGTTGTAGAACAGAAGACACTTGAAGAGAAAAACACCAGCGACGGAAAAACCAAGGTGGGCTTAGAAGCCTTGAACACGGCTAAGAAAGCCAGTATTGAGGATATACAGGGAGCTATTGATGAAGTAAATCAAGCTATGAAGGTATCTAATTATCATCTGGAATTCAAGTTATTTGAAGATAGTGACGTTTACCAGGTGAAAGTCGTAGATAGCCAATCATCTGAGGTTATCAAGGAG
>JAQUUV010000233.1 GCA_028693695.1 Syntrophomonas sp. | reverse complement strand
GAAATTCTGAACATTAGCACCAACCAAGGAATTTCCATAAATGAACTCTACTTAATGATGTCCAAAATGCTAGATCTTAGTGTTAAGCCGCTTTTCGGGAAACAAAGAGAAGGAGATATCCTAAACAGCTATTTGGATAATAGTAAAGCCCAAAGACTTCTTAAATGGAGAGCACAGTTCTCACTGGAACAAGGTCTTAAAGAGACTTGTAACTACTATTCCCCTAAGGGAAAACAGGATATAGAAATTTAAGCAAAAAAGTGCGTTCCTTAACAACCGAGGAACATAAATTTCAATTTGAGGTGAGAATAGATTTGCAAATTAGCACAAATAAGGGTATGAGAATACCCCTACGCAAATGGCCAGTTTCGGGGAATATGAAACAATTTATTCCCAATATACCGGTCTCAAATGAAGATACGTCATCCGTCTTTTGGCAAGGTTCGGAATCAGATACCCAGTTGTTAAGCTCTGGGCAACTGATGGATAAAATATTGCATGCAATTGAAGCTAAAGAACCACTATCTATCGTTTCTGTTGGAGCGACCGAAGCTTTTGTAATGGCCCAATATACTATTTATTCAGAGAAAGAATTCATGAGTCACCGTGAGGCCTATAATGCCAACCGAGGGGAAAGAAGCGGCTTTTTCCATCGCGGCATTCGTTTCCCTAATATCCAGGCCCGAGATGATGCCGTAGAGGCTGCCAAAAAGGCTAGCATAGTAGGTTACAATACTATTGTTAATGATGCCAAATCTCTTGCCAACAAAGTATTTAAAGCATATGATATTCGTCCCCAATATATATTCGAAGCGAATCTAAGGCGAGTATTAATGTTTTCTCAAAAGGAAAAATTCAAAGAAATGTTAAGAGGCAAGAAAATATTATTAATCGGTTCACTGGCCCCAGAAGCCAGGATCGCTCTTAATAGGAATCTTAAGACAAAACTAGGGTTTGATATTGTGGGTGCAATCAGCATTTATGATAATGAAGAGATCCCGCAGGTTAAGAAGGAAATCGAAAAATATGATTTTGATCTGTGTATTTTAGCTGCCGGCACTAATGCCCTCATCCTTGCTCCCTATATCGCCGAAACCTACGGAAAAGTGGCATTCGATATTGGATGGGGTATTAAAAGTCTAATAACGGGAGAAGTTGTCCATGATATGTGGATAGATCAGATTATTGGCTTGGAAAACCTTCTTAATATGTAGATTGAAAGGAGTACCTCACTAAATGAAAATTCTGGTTACAACCGGTGATTTCAGTCAGTATTTAGTTCCGAACTTTTTTAATTTGCTGTCAGAAGCTGCCAAATATACAGAGTTAGAAATATGGCATGAATCCGGTAATATACAAGATATATTAGGGCAATTGAATACCCAACCAGATTTTATTTTCATAAATGAATTCGGCGAAACAAATTCACCTACAATTACTGGACTTTCTTCTCTTAAAATACCTTATGCGATCCTATTATATGACTTGCACTATAATGTAGAGATACGGAGGAAAATAGTTCAAAAATTAAATGCCAAATATATTTTTTGCCTTTACCGGGATAAGTTCTATGAATGGTATCCATCGTTTAGCGACCGAATGATCTGGTTTCCTCATCATGTGAATACGAAAGTTTTTAAAGACTACGGTATGCCCAAAGACATTAATTACTTGTTAATGGGCGATATGAACGAAAGAATATATCCCTTACGAAATAAGATCTTAAAAAAGATGACATACAAACCGGGGTTGGTCTATCATGAACACCCAGGTTGGCGAAATTTTAGTGCAAACGAAAAGGATATGGCTTATGTAGGAGAAAGATATGCCAGAGAGATAAACCGAGCCAAAATTTTTCTAACCTGCGACTCTATTTACAAGTATCCTCTGCTCAAATACTACGAAATCCTTGCTTGCAACACCCTCTTGCTGGCTCCCGCCTCAAATGAACTCACTGACCTGGGTTTTATTGCCGGAAGAAATTTTATCTCAATCGATGAAACTGATTTTGAGGATAAAGCCGAATACTATCTGAATCATGAAAGTGAACGATTGGAAATAGCACAAAGAGGATACGAGATGGTGCGAACACAGCATTCCACTGCAAAGCGTGCCATTGAGTTTGTGAAGAAGATTGAGGAGATTTTAAGGTCTTATTGAAGGAAACTGGAGGGAGCCTCTAGCATGTACAATTATCTTATAGTTGGAGCAGGCATCGCGGGATGTGTCTTAGCTGAAAGGCTCGCTAATTTTGGCAATCATATTCTTATCGTTGAAAAACGTTATCATGTTGGTGGCAACTGTTATGATGAGTACAACCAAGACGGCATTCTAATCCATCGCTACGGCCCCCATATTTTTCGCACCAATTCTCAGGAAATATGGAAGTATCTTTCCCATTTTACTGATTGGTACCATTACCAGCATAAGGTTCTAGCATATGTAGATGGCCTCAAGGTGCCCTTTCCAGTAAATCTGGATACGCTAAATATCTTATTAAACCAACAGTTTTCCGGTGCCGAGATGAAAAACTATTTAGATAAAGTTCGGTATGAAGCTAATGTCGATGTTGAACAAATTAAGAATGGGAGGGATATGGCAATCAGCCTGGTGGGGCAGGAATTATACGATAAATTATTCAAGTATTATACCAGAAAGCAATGGAATCTGTGGCCTGAAGAATTGGCTGCCGAAGTAACTGGAAGGATTCCTGTACGTTTAAACCGTGATTCCCGCTATTTTAATGATAAATATCAGGGATTACCCAAACATGGCTATACCAAAATGTTTAATCGTATGTTGGAGCATCCCAATATACACATTTTGCTGAAAACAGATTATAAACAAATTATTGAAAGTATTAGTTTTGACCGGATGATCTATACCGGACCCATTGATTATTTCTTTAATTATGTTCACGGTAGACTACCATACCGTAGTCTGAAATTTGAATATGAGACCCTACCGGTGGAATATTATCAGGAGGTCGGTACTGTCAATTATCCTAACGATTATGATTTTACTCGAATTACCGAGTATAAACATCTAACCGGACAAAAGCATCTATGGAGCACCATCGCACGGGAATATCCGGCAACGGAAGGTGAGCCATATTATCCAGTGCCTACTGAAGTAAATCAAGAGCTTTACAGTAAATATGAAAGTGAAGCCCAAAAATTAAAAAGCGTGTATTTTCTTGGACGCTTGGCTGAATACCGTTACTACAGTATGGATCAAGTCATATCTCAAGTGTTCCGGTTTTTGAGTAACATCACATGACAACAATTAAAACTCCTCCTATATCTTGTGTATTCCTTACTTTGTTAGTAGGTTGCAGATAATTAAAAACCTGCCATCAAGACAGGTTTCTAAAAGAAGGTTATAGATATTAGTTTTTCTTATTACAAAGCCTGTAACTGTGAACTCAAAACCACATTACCAATCAAATTCATTCCAGCATCATCCTGCCCGCCTACCCAGCTGCGAACCCTCTTACTGTTGGTTACTATCTGTACTTCCCAAAT
>JAQUUV010000232.1 GCA_028693695.1 Syntrophomonas sp. | reverse complement strand
CCTAATTAAGACACCTAAGTGTAGTGTCAACAAAATACATTTGCATAGCTTTCATTATGTTATAAATAATAGATATAAACAGACAACATAAGGAGGCTATTATTTGAAAACATTGAGGTCAACGCTGATTATGTTTATGACATTATTAATTGGAATTTGTCTGGTTGTAGGTGGTTGTAATAGTGCTGCTAAAAAACCAATCCAACCAATTCCCAGTGCTCCTATGCCTGCAAGCCCTGAGCCCAATAATCCTGTAAATCCGAACACACCTTCATCTGCTCAACCTTCAACAATGGAAGTGGCAAACCGAGCTGTAATCGAAGCAGATAAAGTTATGCAAGTTAATAAGGCTGCTGCAATCGTTCAAGACAATATCATTTATATCGGATTAGACCTGAAAGCAAATCTTGGTAAACAAAAGATAGCAGCAACAGAGAAAAATGTTGTGGATCGAGTTAAAAAAATAGAGACCGGCTATACAGTGAGGGTAACTTCAGACATGGCTACTGTCGCAGCAATCAAAACAATAGCTGAAGGTATTGCTGAAGGAAAACCCATGACAAGCTTTAAAAAAGAAATGGATATGATAATGATGAAAATGGTGCCTAATGGGCTATAAGGCATAGCACCAAGCTGGGCTGGCCGATTTCGTGGCAAATTTATAACCAGCGGTATTTCCTGGCCTGGAAAGCCAGGGTATCCCGAAAATCAGGATGAGCAATCTTTAGGAGGGCTTTAACCCGCTCCCGAATGCTTTTCCAACGGAGATCTGCAACTCCAAATTCGGTTACCACCAATTGCACATCATTGCGTGAAGTACTAATTACTGTACCTGATGAAAGTACCGGCAAAATACGGGAGTGCAGATTCCCATCCTTATCGCTGTAGGTAGAGCTAAAGGCAAGAATGCTCTTGCCGCCTTTAGATCGGGTTGCTCCATGCACAAAATTCACCTGCCCGCCAGTACCGCTGTACTGTACCGGGCCAATAGATTCCGATGCTGCCTGCCCAGTTAGATCCATCATCAAGCTATTATTAACCGATATCAGGTTATCATTTAGGCCTATAATCTCCGGGTTGTTTATGTAATCTATTTCATAGAAGAGAAAATCGGTGTTTTCGTGAACAAAATCCCATAATTCCTTACTTCCTACACAAAAGCAACCCAGCACTTTCCCAGGATGAAAGTTTTTGCGTGCGCCGTTCACTGCACCTACTTTCATAAGTTCCATAAGGGAATTGGAGACTACTTCCGCATGACATCCCAGATCCTTTTTGTCACGCAGAAAATATCCTACCGCATTAGCCAGGCCACCCAACCCCAGTTGAACCGTTGCACCATCCGGTATAAGTTCAACTACATGACCGGCAATAGCTTCCTCCGTTTTGCTGATTGGAATATCTTCAACCTGGGTCAGTTCATAATCATTCTCAATTATATAGTCCACTTCTGATACATGTATATCCAGAGCGCCTCCATTTAAGCGGGGAAGTTGCGAATTGACTTCCACAATCACCTTTTCAGCTGAATCAAAGGCTTTCTTATGACTGAGTCCAGCAAAAAGGGAGCGGCTCATATATCCTCTTTCATCTGGTGGACTTACAGCATTTGCTACCACATTGGGCTGCCGATTTTCCAACCATTTGCCCAGTTGCTGCAGATGAGTGGGAACATAGGATGTAATCCCCTCATTTATGGATTTGCGTTCCATTGGACCGACGAAAACTGATTCCAGATTAAAATGGCCTTTTAACTCAGGGTCCATATAGTTATATTCTTTTAAGGCAAAGCCTGCTAGTAGAGTAACCTGATGTAAATCATTACCCCGTGCAGCCAGCGCTCCAACAAAGCCATCCGGTATGCAGCACCCACCGCATAAGGATACAATATCATTATTACGTACTATGGCCGCTGCATCACCGGGAGAACATAACTTGGCCCGGTATTGCTCCTGCCATGGCATATGTTTGAAAGCTTCTCTATTCCTTTTCACGCCCAATGGTCTACCTCCTAATATCCGCCAAGAAAAGATTCAAATCTCATTTTTAGTAATCTCTAGACTCTAATTATATCGTTTTTTAAGTTTAAATACAGTCTGAATAAACCGCAGGGTTAATCAGTTATAGTTATTAGAAACATTAATGATTAAATGTTACAGTATTGGAAATCATATGGTATAAGAGCATAAATATTATGCTATGCTATGGATAGGTATTACTATATAGCGAAGGGGGATTACTATGAGGTTTATGGTAAAGGCGATTAATTTGGGATTAGGAGCACTTAGCCTGACCAAGGAAAAAGCGGAACACTTTATTGATGAAATGGTTGAAAAAGGAGAAATCAGTAAGGAAGATGCCAAGCAGACCCTGGAAGACGTTATGAAAAAGGGCGAAGAACATAAGGAGGAAGTTCGTAACCTGATTCGCGAGGAAATAGATAGCTGGAAGGGTAAATTCGGAGTAGTAAGTAGAGCTGACTATGAAAAGCTAGAACAGCGGATAAAAGATTTGGAAAGTAAGCTGCCCTAATTATGAGGATTTGTCTTTGAGTTTACGAAATGGCATCGCACATCTTAACCATATATCAAGATACCGAGAAGTAGCGAATATTTTAATTAAACATGGCTTTGGTTTTTTGTTTGATAGATTTAGCCTGCGAAAGATCATGGGAATCTGGAAACCGGTGGGATGGGAAATAGGCGTTGAGGGTTTTGGCAGTCCTCAGCGATTGCGTTGTGCATTTGAAGAGTTGGGTCCGACCTATGTTAAGCTGGGGCAGTTATTGAGTATTCGACCGGATTTATTGGGACCTGACTATATCAAGGAATTGGAGAAGCTGCAAAACGAAGTGCCAGCTTTTACTTACGATGAAGTTCTGGAGGTATGCAGGGAAAGCGGTCTTTGCTTAGAACGAGACTTCCAGTCTGTCAACCCTATACCTCTCGCTGCAGCTTCTATTGCTCAGGTTCACGCCGCGGTGCTCAACTGTGGAGAAAAAGTGGTATTAAAAGTGCAAAGGCCTGGTATTGAAAAGATTATCGACACCGATCTAATGATTTTAGCTGATCTGGGTAGATTATTGGAAAGGCGTACCTCCTGGGGTAAACTCTACCAGTTAAGCAAAATCGTAGATGAGCTAGGCGGAGCCCTGAGAAGCGAACTAAATTTTGAACAAGAAGCTCGCAATGCCGATTTATTTAGAACCAATTATCAACATGACCGTAATGTGCAAATTCCTAAAGTTTACTGGGACTATTCGTCTAAACGGGTATTAACTTTGGAATACTTGGATGGTATTAAGATTTCGGATTTTGCAGGATTGAAAAAGGCTCATTACAGCACTGCCCAAATTGCTAAAAATTTACTGGAAGCGTTATTCAAACAGATTTATGAAGAGGGTTTCTTTCATGCTGACCCTCATCCCGGTAATATTGCCATAAATTCAAGCCAGCAGATTATCTTTTATGATTTCGGTCAGGTTGGAGTAATAGACGAGGTCATGAAAGAACACTGCATTGACTTA
>JAQUUV010000231.1 GCA_028693695.1 Syntrophomonas sp. | reverse complement strand
GATAGGTTTAGTCCTTGTTGGACGATATAGGGCTTGCCTTTTCTAGCTGCTCGGCTTCTTTTCATGAAATCCGCACTGTTATCAGCATGCCCGGAATGCCTTCCATTCCTATAGACCGTATACTGTAGCTTACCCTTATCGTTGCAGATTACTTTTATGATGCCATTACCTTGACTCCCATTACAGGGTTTTAAATAGAGGGTTTTGTGCTTCATTATCATATCTTTCATGCTAGAAGCGCTTAATAATTGTGTTTCTGGCAAATAGGGCATCAGGTCAGTATTGGTAACCAGCAATTTGTGAACTTTCCATTTATTAAGGAAAGAAGGATTAAAATATTTTAAATATGGTAAATTCATCAACTTCCTTTTGGTATTCTTTATCCCGGCCCTGGCCTCGCCGGCACGGCTGGCAATTCGATCATATATTACATCCGGGAGGGGATAAAGTGAAGACGTCCAAACACCCCGTTCCGGACTCAGCTGGTTATAAATAAACCCTCGAACAGTTTTGCTGGCCCAGTTAATTGAACTGGGAGTAAAGAAATAAACTTGAGCCGGTAATTGTTGACCGATTTTACTTAAGAATATTAACTCGGCTTGCACACTTTTAGGATCGAATTCAGGCTCATTAGGTAAAAAGCTAGCCAAAATACCAATGGTTGGTCCAATATGAATCATTTCTGTTTCCTGGTCATAACGAATCTGTAGTGTTTTCCTTCGGCTCAGGCTTAGAGCTTTAGCTAGTTGCGGGGATACCATATAACTTTTTAGTTTGCCATTTCTAACAACTAATTTGCTGATCACCACTTTAACACCTACTCGGACTTTAACTGTGCTTGCCAGTGGTATATCCATTTTGTTGATTAGAGCATCTGCCATGAAAATCTGTCCTACGATACTCATGCTAATCCTGCCTTTCTTGGCTGAAACCGGCCAGGTATCGTGCATATAAAAGCGGTCTTTCTACTGAATTAAGGCGGATGTCTGGTTCACCAATCAAGGTGAAGACCCGCCTGGCTGGTCTCAGGTTGGCCTCAATAAACCATAGTTTCCCATTTTTATCAATGCCAATATCAATTCCTAGTTCTCCCATACTCGATGTGTTGGCTTCCAGTGCCTGGGCCGACTCTAAGGCAAGATAGTCTATATCCGTCAGAATCCGTTCTCTTTGTATTGGGTCACTAAAGTGTCCAGACACTACAGTTTCCACTTTACACGCTCTTCCACCCGAAGAGATATTACTGGTTATTGAGCCTCTACTTCCTATACGACAGGCTTTGCCAGTGATTAGCCAATGTCCAGTATGGTCTTTTTGCACTAGGATACGAACATCAACTATATTACCATCTACTCTTAATAAATTAATTTGCTGCTGGACAATATAACCCCGTTTCCCCATAAACCTTTCTAATCTATGGCGCAGACCATTTATTCCATTAGAAGTCCCTATGCGGGGTTGGGAGCTCGCTTGGTACTGGTAATCATATAGATTTAAGTTTTTTCTCTTTAGTACTCGGATTATATTTCTTCCCCTCGAACCGGTAATCGGCTTTAGGTAGACTCCGCCATATTTTTTCAGCATCCTACCAACCTGGTGGAAACTTGTTGCTAGACAGGTTTCTGGTAAATATGAGCTTAAAGTAGGATGTTGAGATAAAATTTTGTGGTTTTCCCATTTTCCGATTATGGTTGGGTTAATGAATTTGCACCCTAGGGATTGCATTTTTCTGCGTATGCGCAATTTGGGCTTAGAATATCCTGCCTCACGTGGGTAAACAACATCAGGGATCGGAAATATCCCTCTTTTCCAACCACCTTTTCCATAAGTATAGCCATAAATAATTTTTCTGCTAAAGTTAACGCTATCAGTGCTAAACGCAAAACATATTTGCCCCATCGCCGTTCCAGACTCAATTAAATGGCTGATGAAAGAGCTTTGATCTCTAAAAGGCCGATTGATATCGCTGCTACTGTCAACCATAATTCCAAACACTGGGCCTAAGTGTATCCCCTCATTATTTTTACAAATCCCGTATTTACTAGAAGCTGATAAATGCAATTGCTTCAGTACATCCAAGCTAATATTTACGTTCTTTCCAGATATTTGGGGACCTATGCATAGTTTCAGTGGAGTAGATAGTCGGCCTGCGTAAAGAGATATTTTGTCCCCTTCCTGTAAACCCAACGCCTCACCCATTTCAGTGCCCATGCGTAAGGTTCCTCTGTTTAACAGGGGATTTCTATGGGCTATAACCGCGCAAAATTTTTGCATTACTTTACCTCCACCTTAGATTCCTTTGTCTTAAGATATGAAAAACCTGTTAGGCATGTGCATATTGTATCGATACTTCTCGCAACATCCCGATTTCCCAAAATAACGCCTAAACGTATAAACAGTAGTTTTTATTTGCTATAATATGATCAGTCAAATATCGTAACTTTAGGTGTTTGCTGGATAATTTCATTGGCTACTTCAGTTTTTCATTACAGTTATGGAAAGGAGTTATGCAATGGAAGCGCATATAGAAGTGAATAACGAGTTGAAAGCTCGGATTAAGCAATTTTGTCAGGATGCTGGTACGGATATTATAGGTTTTGCTCCGGTAGAGCGCTGGAATGAATTTGGCGAAGTTCCTCCCGACTTTTGGCCCCAGGCGCTCTGGGAACCAGCACGCACTGTAATTGTTCTCGGGGTCGGAATTCCACTGCCAATTGTTGAAACCACCCCTTCAATTTTGCATAAAGAAACTTATGATACCGCCAACCGTACCCTGGATGGCCTGGCTTTCAACCTGGTTCGTTACTTAAACCGTTTGGGACATGCTGGGTACTTTTTTACCCGCGATGGGTTTGGCAGCCTAAGGCTCTTGAAGGATAGACCCCAGGCTGCTTTTGGTCATATAACAGCTGCCAAGTATGCTGGTCTAGGCACCGTTGGTCTTAGTAATTGTCTGCTTACTCCTGAGTTTGGTTCCCGAGTACGTTTTGTGTCAATTTTTACCTCCGCAGTCCTTCCGCCTGATCCGGTAATCGAGAAGGATTTATGTATAAAGTGCGAGACCTGTGCGAAATGCTGTCCAGTGGATGCCTTGACTCTCCGCGAAGACCAGTTTAAGGGTGATTATGATGTGATGGCATGCCTAGATAGGCACATGGAGTTAACCGGAGAAAAAGCTTATCCCTGTGGAATCTGTACCAAGGTATGCCCCGTTGGGAAAGATCGCCTGCTGTATAAGCAGAAAGGTATCGTGAATAAATACCTGCAAGAAGAGGAAGCCCTGGCTGCCAATCCCAATGACCCTGCCTACAAAACATGGACTCGTGTTCGTAAATATGGCAGTTGGAACAAGGACTACCCGCGCGACGGTAAACCGCCAGTAAATAACAATTAGATAGGGGGAGATTTAAAATGAGTATTGTTAACCTAGAACAGTTTGGGAAGCAATTCAAGGCTTTACTTGACCAAAAACCCGAGTGGCCCCGGCTTTTGGAAGAAGGTCGGGAGATGTTGAGTAAACTGGTCAGCAACCC
>JAQUUV010000230.1 GCA_028693695.1 Syntrophomonas sp. | reverse complement strand
TAAGGCATCACCAGTAACTAAAGTCCGGCCACAATTACCCTCTATCAAAACAGCATGGCTGGCAATCGAATGTCCGGGGGTTGGAACGAGAGAGATTCCATTTGGTAATAAAGGTAACTCTTCAAAAAATTCAATCTGTTCCGATCTTCCCACCAGAGATGAAACCGGATATGCCTCAGCCAGTTTCTTTATATCCCTGGCCAAAATTGACATACTTCCATCCACCTCACGACCCCTTGAAGATAAGATATTCACCGGGTCATTACTTTCCCGTAAGGCCTGGCCAAAATCCTTTTCATATTCGAATTCCCTCTGACTAATAAGAATTCGGGCATTCTCGAAAAGCTTATTGCCTCCTATATGATCGCAATGCAGATGGGTATTTATTACCAAATCAAAATCATCGGGACAATAACCCCATTCAGCTAATTCTTTCACCAGCTCAGGATTTTCCGCCATGCCGGTATCGATAATAGCCAAATAATGATCCGGAAATTCTACAATTGTTGAACTTACGGGTACATTACGGATAATAATATTATCCGTATCATGTACCTGGGTTATAATAGTTGTAATTTTCACTCAATTCACCCTTTAGACTATAAAATACCTTTGTGTGAATGATATTCCCTTACTAACCATTCATCAGTTTCATTGTTGATTGCCTATAAATTGACAAATACCATATAAAACTCAGACAATTATTTAGCCTTATTAAATTTACAATCCTTTACTTCTAAGTCATTATTGTCTTCTGAATTATCAAGATATTTGTTTATCATGTCTATAGCACAGAATTCACCACACATGGAACAAACATCTTGTTCTACCGGGTTGCGTTCCTTATGTACTTTACGTGCCTTTTCTGGATCCAGTGCCAGTTCTATCTGTTTGTTCCAATTCAATTCTTTTCGTGCCATTGCCATCGCCCGATCTCTTTCCCAGGCTCCTGGTACTCCTTTAATTATATCTGCTGCATGACCTGCAATTCTGGAAGCAATAACCCCATCACGAACATCCTCAACTGTTGGCAGACCCAGATGCTCTGAGGGTGTTACATAGCATAGGAAGTCAGCTCCGGCTACAGCTGCTACAGTTCCTCCGATAGCGGCGGTAATATGATCATAACCAGGGGCAATATCTGTAACCAGGGGTCCTAAAACATAGAATGGAGCATTATCACAGAGTCTTTTCTGGAGTTTTACATTGGCTTCGATTTGATCGAAAGGAACATGACCTGGTCCTTCTACCATTACCTGAACCCCTGCAGCCCGGGAACGTTTAACCAATTCTCCCAGAACCATAAGTTCTTCAATTTGAGCATGATCGGTGGCATCAGCCAGGCACCCGGGTCTCAAGCCATCTCCTAAACTCAAAGTGACATCATATTCTTTGCATATTTCTAAGAGTCTATCAAACTCTGAATATAGAGGGTTTTCTCTTTGGTTAAATAGCATCCAGCCAGCCAGCATTGAACCACCGCGGCTTACAATTCCCAACAGGCGAGGTTGTTCCTTCAGCTTTTCAACAATATGGCGTGTAACACCGCAGTGAACAGTAATGAAATCCACTCCTTCTTGAGCCTGTTCTTCAATTACGTCAAATAAATCCTCCGGATCCATGTTCACTACCGCACCGTGTTTTTCTCGTGTCCTTACCGCAGCCTCATAAATTGGAACAGTTCCAACCGGTACGGTTGACCGGGCAATTATTTCTCTGCGGCAAGCCTGAAGTTCCCCTCCAGTACTCAAATCCATAACTGCATCTACTTTACATGACTGAGCCATCATTAATTTCTCGACTTCTGTATTCCATTCTGGGAAGGTTGGTGAAGTTCCCAGATTCGCATTTACCTTAGTGCTCAATCCCTTACCAAACCCACGCGGCACCAAATTCTTGTGGTTCTTATTAGCTGGAATAACAACCCAACCTTTGGCTACCAGATCCCTTACCGTTTCTGCCTTAATGCCTTCTTGTAATGCTACTTCTTTCATTTGAGGGGTTATTTCACCACAAAGAGCTCTTTCCAATTGAGTCATAATTATTTCCTCCTTTTATATTGCCTTAAATATTTTCATAAATTCTTGTACGACGTGTTTTGGATCAGGACTTCCCAGCACAGATGATATAACTGCCACACCTGATGCTCCTGCTTTTAATAGTGGCAGTGTGTTTTCAGGTGTAATCCCAGCAATTGCAAGCACCGGTATTTTAACCTTGGGTGCAACTTGAGCTATAAGCGAAGCTCCCCCGGCAGGACGCTTACATTCTTTGCTATCGGTAGGGTATGCGGGTCCAAATCCGAGATAATCGGCTCCTTCTGCAACTGCTGCCTCGGCCTGAGCCAGATTATCGACAGTGATCCCAATAATCTTACCTGGTCCCAGGATAGCTCTTGCCATACCGAAAGGAAGGTCATCTTGCCCAAGGTGAACTCCATCAGCACCGGCAGCCGCTGCTACGTCAACGCGATCGTTAACAACAAAGAGTGCACCATACTTACGACATACCTGCTGCATTTTCTGGGCAGTTTCCACCAACTGCCGGGTATCCCCTTCCTTTTCTCGAAGTTGAATAAGACGTGCTCCACCTTCAATAACAGATTGAGTAAGCTGTGCATAATCCTTTCCCTTACATAGGGGACCTCCAATTATTACATTAAGAAGCGGAAAAGGTCCCAGATCAGGTCTGGTACCCCAGTCCTGAAATATATGGCTGCGGTTCTCCTGAATGCTCGAATCCCCTAAATTACCAGGAAAAAATGAAGAAAAATGATTTATCGGGCTATGGCCTGCTCCGACTCGGTAGGAATAGCGAAGTCCGTTGGCAACAAAATTCTTGGCCATTCTTACTGCCTGCCAATCAGAAACACCCTGAGCCAGACCAGCGGCTAATGCAGCGGAAAATGAACAACCAGTACCGTGGGTATTATTAGTTTCCAACATCGTCCCGGTAAGTTCTCTAAATTCATTTCCATCAAAACAAAATTCTATACACTGCTCATCCCGTTTGATTCCCGTAATCACCACAAATTTTGGTCCCATCTTCTTAATCTCTCGAGCAGCTCTGTAAACATCCGCTTCAGAATTTATAGAGATACCACTTAAAGCTGAAGCTTCTTCAACGTTGGGGGTAACGAAATTAGTAATAGGCAGCAATTTATCACGCATTACAGCTACCGCGTCCCGATTAAGGAGCCTTGCTCCAGTACTTGATATCATTACCGGGTCTACAACCAGATAAGGTATTTTATAGCTCTTCAATCTTTCAGCTACAACTTCTATGATTTCAGAATCATATAACATACCGGTCTTCACCGCATCAGCACCAATATCACTAAGTACGCTGTCTAACTGCATTCCCACAAAGTCCGCTGAAATTCTAGAAACACCCTGAACCCCCATAGTGTTTTGCGCAGTAAGAGAAGCAATCACACTGCTTCCATAAACCCCTAGAGCCCCAAAGGTCTTGAGGTCTGCCTGTATCCCAGCCCCTCCTCCTGAGTCAGATCCAGCAATAGTCAGGACTTTTTTTATCGATATACCTCCTT
>JAQUUV010000229.1 GCA_028693695.1 Syntrophomonas sp. | reverse complement strand
CAAAGCTAAATACATAAAAAGAAACAAACTCATTAGCAGTACTATGCGCTTTTTAAGCAAAACAAAACCCCCTGAGCAGCTAATTAGTAATTAGCATTGGCCACCGGGGGGGTAGTTATACTTTAAGTTTCACAGAAGCTTATGGAAAAAGGAAGGTTATGCAGAATTTCTGCCATTTCCGCCCAGGTATCCGGGGTGACCCGGATGGTTACCATCCCGCTGGCTTGGTCGAGAGTGGATACGATTCCCAGATTATCGTACGCTTCCACCACTTTGGTCAACATATCAATACGCTCGGGAGCTACCCGGGCAATAATTTCATTCTTCATGCCTTTCCCCTGCCCTTCTCAAGATACTGTTTTCTAGTACTGGCTGGTCAAAAGGAATGAACACCTTCTGGCGAGGGTGGCGGGCTCTATCTAATAGATTACCCTCTGCATCGAATAACTGGCGCAGTTGCAAATCTATAATCCTTCCATTTGGAACCACAAATTGAAGCGGATCGCCGGGACCAAAATTATTACGTTGCTCAATTTCGACCAATCCCCGATGATACCCTTTTACCATCCCACAAAAATCAGTTCTCATTGGCATCTCCTGCCGGTTAATGTCCTGTATTAACGGAGACTCCCCCTCTATAAAGCCATTGGTGAAAGGCCGAGTGGCTACTGCCCACAACTCTTCCATCCACCCTTTAATTTCTTGCTCTGTACCGGTATGGCCTTGGTTAACATATAAGTCAATCACCTGACGGTAAATCCTGGCCACTGAGGCCACATAAAGAGGGCTCTTCATCCTTCCTTCCACCTTGAAAGCATTTACCCCGACATCAATCAATTGAGGAAGGTATTCCAGTAAACAAAGATCGCAGGAATTAAAGATGTAGCTTCCGCGCTCATCTTCCTCAATGGCATAGTATTTACCAGGCCTCTTTTCTTCCACCACGGAGTACTTGTACCGGCAGGGATGAGCACAGGCTCCCTGGTTGGCACTTCTTCCCGCCATATAGTGAGAAAGCAGACATCTCCCTGAATAGGATACACACATAGCCCCATGCACAAATATTTCCAGTTCAATTTCTACCTGCCTTTTAATATGTGCAATTTCGTCCAGAGTCAGTTCCCTGGCCAAAACGACTCTGACGGCCCCTAAATCTTGATAAAAAGCAGCCGACTCGTAATTGCTTACGTTGGCCTGAGTGCTAATTGTCACCGGAATGTGAGATGCATATTTCTTGGCCAGACGCATAACCCCGGGGTCAGATATAATCAGGCCATCTACACTCAGTTGTTGCAGTTCTTCCAGATAGGGTGGCAAACTATTGATATCCCGGTTATGGGCCAGAATATTTACCGTAATGTAGACCTTCTTCCCCAGCGCATGTGCATACTCTAACCCTGTCGCCATTTCAGGAATGGTCAGGTTACCTGCAAAAGCACGCAGGTTAAAATCTTTGCCCCCCAGGTACACAGCATCAGCACCAAATAAAAGTGCTGTTTTGAGTTTCTCTAAATCCCCAGCTGGGAGAACCAGTTCAGGTCTATGCATATACTTATCTCCCTTAGAGTCCATATTTTTTCTTAGCATTCAAATGCTCGGTATAGGTTGAGGAAAAATAGTGACTCTTATCTCCCTTGGCTACATAGTAGTAATAGGAATGCTGTTCCGGGTTTATAGCCGCATCAATGGCAGCACGCCCCGGAGAGGCAATCGGCCCTGGAGGTAAACCCACATTCTTGTAGGTATTATAAGGCGAGTTAATTTCCAAATCTTTGTACGTCACTGTTTCCCGATGTTCCCCTAAACTATATAAAACCGTAGCATCAATTTGTAGGGGCATACCCTTCTGCAAACGATTATATATTACCCCGGAAATCTTCTTCCTTTCTTCAGGTATCTGGGCTTCTCGTTCAATTAATGACGCAATGATCATTATATTACGAGTGCTTAGCTTCTTAGTGCTCACCTGCGCTGCATATTCCTTATTCCAAACCGCAGCAAAATTGTCGAGCATCATGGTAATTATCTCCTGAGCGCTGGTTTTCTCCCCAATAGCATAAGTATCAGGAAAAAGGTAGCCTTCCAGACGGGATTCATCCCCTGGTTGCCCTGTTGCCAGGAATTCGTAATTATAGTCAACCTGCAGAGCTTCCTGCCATTGCTGCTGCGTGCAAATTTGCTTGTTAACCAGCAATTCTCCTATTTGGCGAACCGTATATCCTTCAGGAATTGTGAAAGATGGACTTTTTACCTTTCCCTGAGATATCTGCAGGGCCAGTTCTGGTAATGATTGACTCCTGCTGAAAGTATATTGACCAGCTTTCAACTGTTTGTCCATCCCCTTCTGACGGCAATAGCTAAGAAAAACTTTATCATTACGTATGAGCCCGTTTTTATAAAGCAGTGCAGCCACTTCATGACCTGAACTATTTTCTGGTATACGCACTTCAATAAGGTTGTTATCATTGGGGGCAATCGGAAGGTACTGCTTGGTGATGAATTGCCAACCTAAGAAACTCAAGGCAAATAAAGAAACCAATAAAATCAGCATGATTTTAGGATTTATTATAGAATTTATTTTTTTCATCTCGGGTTCAATCATCTCTTCTCACCCTTGTTTCAATTAAATATACTGAGGCATTGCCGATTTGGGGTGTCCCTTACCTTAGCCCTCATAATCACCGACTTATTTTTCTCCAACCTGATTAAGGCTGAGTTGGAATTCCTCCGGGCAAAGATGGAGTCGTAATATTCGGGGTGGTGGTATCAGTCAGAGGAGTCACTACTGGCTCTGCCGGGCTGTCTAAATTCGGTTGAGATCCGTTTCCTGATTCATTTTGCCCAGCAGGGGAATTAGAACCGGCAATGGGAATGGCGGGGACAATTGGTGGCCCTTCCAAAATCAATTCATTCAGCGGCTTATATGTATCACGAGCCAATTGCTCAGTTTTGACCATTTTCCCGTTATTGTCATAGAATGTCCGGAAAGACCTGACCACATAACCGAGGTGTCCATTGTGATCCACTTTTTGTTCACCCGGTTGCAGCTTAGGATCCAACTCCTTAACTGTAATAAAGTCCAAGGTCTGATCCACAATGTTAGAAATATCAATTCGTTTTTTGTATTTCAAATTGCCATAAACGTTTACAGTTAATGTTCCTCCCCCCGTAGTTGCTCGGATATATATGGGGGAATCGGTATTATTCCTGAACTTATAATCCTGGATTCCATAAGCAACTGTGGCATCGCGCCCCAGGGGAACATAAGCTACAGACAGGCCATGGTTGCTGCGTTCAATGATTTCTAGGCCCGCCAGAAGACAAGCATTATATAGGGTTGAGGACACCTGACAGATACCCCCTCCTAGTCCGGGCTCAAATTTATTACCCACAATAACTAAAGCATCCAAGTAACCGTTTTCCATGGTGCGCATTCCAACCGTATTGTTAAAAGAAAAAACCGTTTGGGGAGCAATCATGCTTTTATTGATGCTGGTAGTTGCCATATATAGATTATGGGATCGGTTTACTTCTCCAGTATTAAATTGCGTAG
>JAQUUV010000228.1:1851-3616 GCA_028693695.1 Syntrophomonas sp. | reverse complement strand
GACTTGCTGCATCTGGGTTACGGCCTGTCCTCTGGAGTCCCAGGACATGTTTCCTGAATTCGTCGCCATTGCCTACTTGACAAGTAGCTGGGTGGTAATGTTTCCATCGTGTAATGAAAGAATACACCAAAATGGGCAAAAATAGCGCTATCGTCCTTTATTGCTTTAAGGAAAACTATTTGCCAAGCGGTTTTATAAAATAGTATTATTTTAATAAATGCTCTCTGAAGGAATTCGAATTTAGGAAGAAATATTCGATAAAACGGGGGGAGTTTAATGAGCCTATTTGAAAAGGAATATCATCAACCCAAATGTCCCGACTGTGATAGCGAATTGCTATATCAGGAAGCATATTTAAAAGCAAGAACCTATCAAATACACTCTAACGGTATGCCTGGAACAATAAACCTCACGCCTAACACCCCAGAAGTGCTAGAATTTAAGCACTTGGTTTGTGGTCGTTGCAACCAATCTTTCCAAATTAAATATGATAAAAATAGCCGGATAAATAGAGGCTCAAAATCATAGTAAGAAAGTGGTGTAAAATAATTTGGATGCCATAGTTTTGATACGCCAAGCGGAGGAGTCTTTGCGTGGCGTTTTTGCTTTATTTGAGGAAATAGCCTATTACAATCAAGAAAAGATACTTAAAGCCTTTCAGGGACATAGGGTAAGGGATAACTATTTTAATTCTTCCACCGGCTATGGTTATGGAGATATGGGCAGGGATGAATTAGAAGGTATCTACGCAGAAGTGATGGGAGCTGAAGATGCTATGGTTCGCTCCCAAATTGTTTCGGGTACTCATGCCATATCGGCCTGTCTTATGGCTCTTTTGAGACATGGTGATGAAATGATTTCCCTGCTAGGAAGTCCTTACGATACACTCTCTAAAGTGATCGGTAAGAAATCTCCCGAAAGGGGGACACTGGTAGAAAGGGGGATCAAGTATAAAGAAGTGGAGCTTACTGCCAATGGCAGGCCTGATTTGCCCGTTATTCAAGCAAGTATTGGTTCCAACACTCGATTGGTGCTTGTGCAAAGGTCGCGAGGTTACAGTTTACGCCCGTCTCTTCGAATAGAGGATTTAGAAATCTTAGTTAAAACGATCCGAGCTGCCAATCCGCAAACGATAATCTTTGTGGATAATTGCTATGGTGAGTTTACTGATTATCGTGAACCATCCCAGGTAGGGGTAGACCTCATAGCCGGTTCCCTAATTAAAAATCCGGGCGGAGGCTTAGTCCCGTCAGGGGGTTATATTGCAGGCAGAAAAGAGCTGGTGCAAGAAGTGGCGTACCAGATTACTGCCCCCGGTCTGGGTAAAGAACTGGGAGCTAGCCTTATTAACAATCGCTTGATGTATCAGGGTCTTTTTATGGCGCCTCATACCGTGTTGCAGGCCATGAAAGGAGTAGCTTTACTCGCTTATGTTTTTGAAAAATGCGGCTACGAAGTCTTTCCTCACTGGGGAGAATTACGTGGTGACATTGTACAGGCTATTCAGATGAAAAGTGCTGAAGAGGTTATCCGCTTCTGTCAGATAGTCCAAAGTAATTCCCCTGTTGACAGCGACGTGAGGCTGGAATACGGGCAAGTGCCCGGCTATAACGATCAGATTGTAATGGCTGCCGGAACCTTCATACAAGGTTCATCTATCGAATTATCCTGTGATGCTCCCTTAAGAGAGCCTTATGCAGTATACTTACAGGGTGGATTGAGCTATGAGCACTGTCGTTTTGTGGTTAAACAGCTATTGGAAGGG
>JAQUUV010000228.1:0-1751 GCA_028693695.1 Syntrophomonas sp. | reverse complement strand
CCCAGATATCTGGTCATCATTGCCGGCGTCACAGTACTATCTTTATTCGTTGATTATTTGTCCACTTACTGGGGCGCTAAGTATTTTGGTTCCAGCAAAAAGGGACTTTACGGGGCAGTGATCGGTAGTTTTGTAGGACTTTTTATATTCCCGCCGGCGGGGCTTTTGATTGGACCTTGGGTAGGGGCAATAATTGGGGAGTTCTTAGAAGGAAACGACTGGAATAAGGCTCTGCGTTCAGGAATGGGAGCTGTAATCGGCCTATTCTCGGGAATAGCCTTCAAGGTTATTTTGGCTACTCTTATGCTGATTTCATTTTTAATAATAATCTTTTGATTGATAGACCGGATTATATATGGTAACCTAATTTGGTTGATAAAATGAAAGACTCAAAGGAGGGTATTTCGTGAATAGAGAAGAGATTTTTAAGATCGTCCAAGAAGAGAACGTAAAGTTCATCCGATTACAGTTTACTGATATATTAGGAGTGATGAAGAGCATTTCCATACCTGTTGAACAGTTGGATAAGGCCTTAGATGGAGAATTAATGTTTGATGGGTCTTCAATAGAAGGATTTGTGCGCATCGAAGAATCGGATATGTATCTGAAACCTGATATTAATTCGTTCTTAGTGCTTCCCTGGACGAGTCCAGTTTCATCGGGGAAGACGATACGATTTATTTGTGATATATATGATCCTAATGGTCAACCGTTTATTGGTTGCCCACGCCATGCCCTGACTAATGCTTTGCAGGAAGCGAAAGATATGGGTTATAGCATGCAGGTTGGCCCCGAACCAGAGTTCTTTATGTTCCCTTTGGATGAGAACGGCTTACCTAGCCTTGAGACTCATGATAAAGCCAGCTATTTTGATATGCCGCCGGTTGACAAAGGGGAAGATGCTAGGCGTGATATGGTAGAAACCTTGCAAAGTATGGGTTTTGAAATTGAGGCCGCTCATCATGAATTAGCCCCTGGCCAGCATGAGATTGATTTTAAATACATGGATGCCCTTAAAACGGCTGATAACATTATGACTTTTAGGATTGTGGTTAGAACAGTAGCTCAGCGTCATGGCTTGCATGCTACATTTATGCCTAAACCGGTTCATGGTATTGCTGGTTCTGGAATGCACCTGCATGTTTCCTTATTTAAGGATGGGGAAAATATCTTCTATGATGCTAGTAAAGATGACGGACTGAGTGATTCCTGCCGCTTTTTCATAGCGGGGGTTTTAAAGCATGCCCGGGCTATATCTGCCATTACCAGCCCAACGGTCAACTCGTATAAACGGCTGGTACCAGGCTATGAAGCGCCGGTTTACATTGCCTGGTCTTATCGAAATAGAAGTCCATTAATAAGAATTCCTGCCCGGCGTGGCATTGGTACCAGAATAGAAGTACGCAGCCCAGATCCCACTTGTAATCCTTACCTAGGCTTGGCAGTTATTCTGAAAGCGGGTTTGGAGGGTATTCGGGAAAAATTAGCTCCTCCTCAGTCGGTAGAACAGAATATCTACGAAATGGATTTGGCTAGTCGAAACGAGCAAGGTATAGCATCTTTACCGGAAAATCTATATGAGGCCATAAAGGAATTAAAACTGGATGGGTTAATCCAGAAAGCACTGGGACCCCATATCTATTCACGCTTTGTTCTGGCCAAGACCAAAGAATGGGAAAAATATAGTTCCAGGGTTCATAAATGGGAAGTCGATGAATATTTGGAGAAATTCTAACTCCTTTGCAAAGTAT
>JAQUUV010000227.1 GCA_028693695.1 Syntrophomonas sp. | reverse complement strand
CTATTGTTTCTTGCCGCTAGCTATTTTTATTCTTTTTTCATCAGGGTCAAAGTACATGCTTAGTTGGCTTATATTATCGTTTATATTTATTGATTCATCCTTGATGGTTAAGCGCATGCCCTGTTCCAGGCCAGATGCAATTTCTATCATCCCTTCACCGCGGGTGCTTTTTAATACATTAGCCAGCAAGTTGCGTTCCTGCGTACAGGCTTCAAGATCGTCGCTGTATTTCAGATATTCAGGTAGAAGTTTTTGTAGTTTTACCAAGGAGCCGGGATCTGAAGTTTTATACTCCAGTTGCCTGATATTGCTGGTTAGACGGGAAAGTTCTTTTTCAATACTGGATATTTGTTTGTTTAATTCTTTGACTCGCTCATAATAATGACTGCGTTGAATACCCTCGACCTTTAAGTGTAAACCGGCGGAATTCTGTATCTGAGATGCTTTTATCTTGGTTTTCGCAGTAATGTTATTAATGCCCATTATTCTTCCTTTTCGTCCTTGAATCAAGACCGAGTTACCAGCCTTCATATCACAGCGAATAACATATTCGTTAACGATAATGTTATGGCCTGCGTCTACTACGGCCTCCTGAATGAATTTGGCCTCAACATTCTTATGGGCCTTAATTACGGCTTTTCCCCTACCAATAATACCTCTCTGAACGAAAATAGAACCATTACGAGAAGCGATCTCTGCATTCTCCACTGCTCCCCGTATATCGATATCTTCTTCAGCCATAACCTTGAAGCCTTCTGTTACATTACCCATTATAAGTATCTTGCCTGGAAAATTGATATTTCCGACTGAAAAATCGACATCCCCGGTAACGGTAAACATTTTAATTATCGAGATTCTATTTTTGTTCCAGGACACAGCCCCATCGTATTCTGCAACCGCTTTAGTATCACTAGCCAGTATGCCTTTGCCCATCGGAAAAGCAGTATCCCGACCGGATCGAGCGGGCAGCGTTTCTCCCATTACATTATATCCCGTAACACCAGGGGTAGCAGGCGTACGTACGCCAATTGTATCACCAGCGCGGACCGATATTATTTGCCCCAGTTCATAATAGTTCACTCTGCCATCTTCTAATAAGACGGGTTTTTTCTCTTGCTCGTGATAATTCATAACAATCACGGCATCGTGTCCATCTACTGCAGCAAACCCGACAGCCACATCAAATGGTATGCCTGGGTGTTGGCAGGCCTCAGCCAGTGCAACTTTATTAATCCCATAGACGATCCCTGCTTTGGCAAGCTCCTTGTGCAGGTCTGTGATCGATAAAGGAGGCTGCGACGTACTATATATCGTTAATGTAGCCAGCATCTTATCAGACGAGATATGAAGGCTAAACGGTTTTTCCAGATCAGCTTCCAGGTTAGGATTAGATGGTGAGCTGATTAATATCTCTCCCCGAGGATTGAACTTCAGTTTCTGTGCTAGAACGAATGGATCAATATGAATCTGCATACGTAAAAGTTCTTCCATTAATATATTAAGGGAAGGAATTGATCCGGTCGGTACGAGATATTGACCATCACTTCTATCTATAATTTTGAAATATTTAGACGTAGCCATACAAATACTGTCTCCTTAATAAATTCTATCTAATATTATACATGTTTCCAGTTTGCCTTTGGAATATGTACGAAGTCGAAAATAGGAAAAAATAAAGTATTTTTGACGAATAGAGAGCAGGTTTGATTGGGTAATAATTCTAGTAGGGCGACTTTGCATGACTTACACTCTGCAATATTTTTATAGGCTCTCTGACACTAGTAAACTTGGCGAAATTTAGTAAACGCATGAGCAGAACATCGCTAATCTCAGATCCTGCTTGGATTAAATCGACGCCTTTATCATCCCTGATACTTTCCGCTGTTACCATTCCTGGAGCAATTTCTGCTAAACTAATTGATTTTACCACAAAACCTTCCTGAACATTCATCAACTCAGCCTCAAGAGCCGCGAAAACATCAGGGTCATACCAGGCGAAGTGGGCGCGCATTTCTTCCAATGCTTGTGGGTGCGTCTTTCCGGTCAGTAAAAGAGCATCCAGGTCCAGCACTGCTTTAAGAATACGGCCTAGCATAGAGATCTCGTTTCCTTTGTGATTCATATTTGCACTGCTTTCGTCGTCGAAATTTATTAACTGGTCACCGATAGCTTCAGCAATATGCTCGAGGCGCGGGATTTTGGACAGCAATGCCTTTCCTTGTCGAGGATGAGCCATAAACATATCCAGTTCAGATTCGGAAAGGCGTTTTCCTTGCTCTCTTTTTTTGAAAATTTCAACGGGTATGGTTACACAGCCAATCTGGGAAAGCATAGCTGCCAGTTCTATTTCCCATAATCGTTCGACATTCAACCGGGCCGCTACTTTCCTAGCCATTTGCGGTAAACGGGAAGCTTGTTTGAAAGCTAGGGGACTGACAATTGACAGAATATCTATTAGAACTCGGATACTGCCTTTTAATGTATTATCCAATAATTCTCTTTCTGCCATAAGTAATTCATACTGGTCCACGGCAGCACTTATACTGCTTAAGAACAGATCAATCGGGCAGGGTTTATTAAGAAAACGAAAAATGTTGCCTTGATTAACCGCCTCAATGGCCACCTCCATATCAGCCTGTCCGCTGAGCATGATCCGTACGGTATCAGGAGTTAGTTTTCTAACGATGGCTAGAAACTTAACGCCGTCCATTTCCGGCATCCGAAAATCAGAAATGACAACTGCAAAAGGTCCTTGTTCCTTAATAACGGCGATACCTTCCCGGGCACTTTCAGCTGTTCCTAAAAAGTACTTTTTGCGCAGCATCCTCTGATAGGAACTGAGGATATTAGGGTCATCATCTACCAGCAGTATTTTTCTTTTCATTTTTATCCCTCTCTAATATTTGATAAAAAAGGTCTTGCCAATCGATTAGTCTTGTAAGCATGTTTATACTGGACAGATAAGCAATATCAATACTACTCATAGGTGGGGTGCAGGTCGAATCATGTTCTGTTGGCAGCAGTGCATTGGCAACATGTACTGCAGTCAAAACGGAGAAGCCTTTTTCTTTTAGTATGGAGGGATGATGGTGAAATAGAACCGGTTCCAGCATAAAGTCAGGTAGTCCCCAGAGCCCTAAAAGGTAAGCCCCTACTTCGGCATGGGAGGTGCCTAGAAGCTGGTACTCTGCTTCGATAGGGCTACATTGTTGATCGTTAGTGAAAGCGTTCAGACGAGCATAATGGTCTGGCAGTTCTAACAATGGAAGTTTGCCAATATCATGCAGGATTCCGGCGATCATAGCTTTTTCCTCTAATTTAGGATCAGGTGATTCCAGGTGTATGATTAAACGAGCACCATTACCGACCATTAGGCTATGCTTCCATAAATGCTCGGCTGAGAAATGAACAGATGGACGAGTATGAAAGGCGGAGAAAAACTGTATGTTTAGAACCAGCGCCTTCAAGGTATTTATACCCAACAAAGCTACAGCCTGTTGGGGGTGAGTGACCTTGGAAGCAAGCCCGAAAAAAGAGGAATTAACCAACTGTAAGACCCGGGCGGTCATCGTAAGATCCTGGGCAATGATTTCAGCGATCTTCTTCAGTGAAGGATCTGGAGATTCCATTTC
>JAQUUV010000226.1 GCA_028693695.1 Syntrophomonas sp. | reverse complement strand
AAAAAGCATGAGATCGAAGAAATTACATAGGGGCCCTCGAGTTTGAAAGCTTGGTAAAAAGTGTGGTAAATATCACACTTTTTTTCTTTTCTGGTTATATTACCGGATATCTATAAATATATTTATAGTGTTATAGACTGAATGCCCATTTGTAAGGGGTATCCTAATTCGGAGGGAGGGTGCCTTTTAAAAAGTCTTAATCCGAGGGAGGGAAAAAGAGAAGTGGAAGGAAATAATATTTTAGACGATATCGCTGAAAGAACGGGAGGCGATATCTACCTGGGAGTAGTAGGCCCCGTTAGAACAGGCAAATCAACATTTATAACCAGATTCATGGAACTGATGGTGTTGCCGAACATTAAAGACCTCTATGAAAAAGAGCGGGCCAAAGACGAGCTACCTCAAAGCGGCTCTGGCAAAACGATTACTACCACAGAGCCAAAATTCGTACCTAACGAAGCAGTCGAAATTTTTACGAAAAATGGTATATCCTTAAAAGTTAGAATGGTTGACTGTGTAGGCTATGCAGTAGATGGAGCCCTAGGTTACGAAGAAGATGAAGAACCTCGAATGGTAAAAACTCCCTGGTTTGACTATGAGGTTCCCTTCGAAGAAGCGGCCGAAATAGGAACCAGGAAGGTAATTACCGACCATTCCACTATCGGTATTGTAATGATTACCGACGGCAGCATCAGTGATATTCCCCGCAGCAATTATATTGAAGCCGAAGAAAGAGTTATTCAGGAACTGAAGGATTTAAAGAAGCCCTTTATTGTTCTGCTTAACTCAACCCATCCTTATGACAAGGAAACAATGTCCCTGGTGGACGAACTAGCCGCTAAATATGAGGTTACCATTTTGCCAGTAGACAGCGCTGTAATGACTTCAGAGCAGATACTAAGCATCCTGGAAGAGGTTCTCTATGAATTTCCGGTTCAAGAGGTTAATATTAAACTGCCTCTTTGGGTGGATGAACTGGATGAGGATTACTGGCTCAGAGCAGATATGGAATCAGCCATACGCGAGGTACTAAGAGATATCAAGAAGGTTCGGGATATTGATAAGGCGATTGAACGATTATCGGATATTTCCAATATAAGCTATGTGAGCCTGGAGGAAATGAACCTGGGAACAGGTACGGCGGCTATTGATGTAACCGTTCCGGAAGAGCTTTTCTACCAATCTTTAAGTGAGGTCAGTGGTTTTAAGGTAGAGGGATCTCAGGACATAATGCGTCTCATGAAAGATCTTAGCGTTGCTAAGAAAGAGTTCGATAAGGTATCCTCAGCTCTGGAGGAAGTTAAGTTGTCGGGATATGGGGTTGTTACTCCCCGGTTGGAAGAGATGATCCTGGAAGAACCGGAACTCATAAAGCAGGGAAATCGTTTTGGGGTAAAATTAAAAGCCAAAGCACCTTCACTGCATATCATTAGAGCCGATATTACTACTGAGATAACCCCTATCATCGGTACTGAGAAACAATGCGAAGAACTGGTTCGTTACATGCTGGATGAATTTGAAGAAGACCCCACCAAGATTTGGGAGTCCAACATATTTGGCAAATCTCTGCATGACCTGGTTAGAGAAGGGATTCAAAACAAGCTGCACCGCATGCCGGAAAATGCCCAGATTAAGCTTCAGGATACTCTGCAGAGGATTGTTAACGAAGGTAGTGGCGGTCTAATATGCATCATTATCTAAATGGATATTTTAGAAAAGAGCTATTATAGCCGGCCAGGGGTCGGCTTTTTCTTATGTACAATCAATCGGCTTGTATTTATTGCTGGATATTACGGAATCCATAGTGTTATTGACAAGAAAGTTGGATGATGGAAGGTAGCGTCTATTTTAGATAGTAGACAAGCTAAGGATTATCCTTTCTATTGCTACCATGAATGGCAAGTGCTATAATTTAACGTTATAACCTGCCATTAAATGTTTTATGAATTTGCAGGAAATATGGTAGAGTTAGTTATTTAGGAGGTAAATCAAATGATAAATATAGGCCTGTTAGGCTGTGGAACCGTAGGCGGGGGAGTGGTTAAATTACTGGCTAAGAACCAGGAAATAATCGCTAAAAAGACCGGTGCCGAAATCATGATAAAAAAGGTATTGGAAAGAGATGAGCAGAAGTGCTTACAAATAGGTCTTGACCCGAGCTTGATTACCCAGCAATTTGAAGACATAATCAACGATGAGTCAATAGAGATTATTGTTGAGTTAATTGGGGGGATTGAACCTGCTTTTAGCTTTGTTATAGCAGCCATGAATAAGGGCAAACACGTTGTTACGGCCAATAAAGATATGATTGCGATAAAGGGCAAAGAGTTATTTGAAACCGCTAAGGCCAACAATGTTGATTTCTATTTTGAAGCCAGTGTAGCCGGGGGAATACCTATCGTATATCCCTTAAAACAATCTCTGGCTGGTAACCATATAGAGGAAGTAATAGGTATATTAAATGGAACCACCAACTACATATTGACCAAGATGAGCCAGGAAGGACGAGATTACCAAGAGGTTTTACGTGAAGCCCAGGAACTTGGCTACGCTGAGTCAGACCCCACAGCGGACGTGGGTGGTTTAGACGCCGCCAGGAAGATTGCCATTTTATCATCTATTGCCTTTAACAGCAGGGTTACCCTTGATGATGTATATGTAGAAGGTATTACCGCCATAAGCCCCCAGGATATACAGTATGCTAGTGAACTGGGATATGTAGTTAAACTGCTGGCAATCGCTAAAGAAGTTGAGGGGAAAATACAGGCGCGGGTGCATCCGGCCTTTATACCGTTAAATCATCCCTTGGCTTTTGTAAATGATGTCTTTAATGCGGTTTTTGTTCGCGGGGATGCGGTAGGTGAAATCATGCACTATGGAAGAGGAGCGGGAGAAATGCCCACTGCTAGCGCCGTGTTAGGAGATGTGATTGAAGTGGCACGTAATATGGCCTATCATACCAGTGCTCGTATAGGTTGTACCTGCTATGAAGAAAAGTCTATTTTACCAATAAGTGAACTCAGTGCTCAGTATTATATTCGTATGTCGGTAAGGGATCGTCCTGGGGTTCTGGCAGGCATTGCCGGAGTATTTGGCAATAATGACGTCAGTATTGCTACAGTGTTACAAAAGAACAACAGGGAAGATATGGCGGAATTAATCCTGATTACCCATACAGTAAAGGAAAAAGATTTGCAGGATTCTTTAACAGTTCTCAAGGGCATGAATATCGTCGGAGAGATCAATAGCGTGATTAGACTTGAGGGTATTCGTTAATTTATTCATATTGGAATTTTGGGGAGTGAATCGATTTGGCTTTATTCGTAACAAAATTTGGCGGTAGTTCAGTAGCATCAGTGGAAAAAATGAGAAACGTATGCGCTAAAATTGTGGAAATGAAAGATCAAGGTAATGATGTAGTGGTTGTGGTATCAGCTATGGGAGATACCACTGATGATTTACTGAAACTCGCAGGGTCGGTAGGAGAGAATTTAAAATACCGGGAACTGGATATGTTATTATCCACAGGTGAACAGCAATCTGCTGCTCTTATGGCTGTCAGTCTTATCGCCATGGGATGCCCGGCTATATCATTGACTGGCTGGCAGGCAGGGATAAAAACCGATGGACAGCACAGTAAGGCCCG
>JAQUUV010000225.1 GCA_028693695.1 Syntrophomonas sp. | reverse complement strand
TGGTTACCCCTCGGTATGTATTGGGGCCAAAGATTCCATCGGCTGCTCCACACCAGTACCCTTTGGTATTCAAGGTTTCTTGTAATTGAACTACCTCGGCTCCGCGTGAGCCCCAGGAAAGGTTGGAGGCTGCCATAGCGGCATCACTTCTGGCTAATAACAAACCCGTAAAAAATAGTGATAGTATGAAAACTGGAATAATGATCTTTTTACCTAACATTAAAAAACTCCTCTCTCGACTGTTGTATTGTCAAAGAACCTTAAACTGCTTCGATGATTGGTGAAGCAGTTTATGAGTAGTATTGCTAATAGTCTATGGTAAAGACCATAATTGTTCAAACAGGCTATAAGCTCTCTAAATTGGACAAGTCCAGCTATGACTGGAAGTTCTCTGGGACTTTGCCCAATTCTAAGATCTCTTATGATATCCTGTACGATGGAATATCATGTAAGATAGATCAGGGGATGTATGAAGCGAAATATGCAGGGAGAAATAGGACCGTTATTAAAAGAATATGAAGCAGAGAAATCAACGGAACGCAGAATAGTTTTCTTTGATATATAATTACGTTTATGATATATTTAATTGGTCATGTAACTGGCGGAAATGGAGTTTACCATAGGGAGCATGATTCACTAGTATTATCGACCGCCTGGGTAGATTTGCATTTACTCAGGTCTTTTTGTATTGATTTTTAAGGAGGTCATAATTATGGGAAATTCGGAAATTGTACTTAAGTATGGATGTAATCCACAACAAAAACCAGCCAGAATTTATAGCAAGAACCAAGCTTTACCCATTAAGATTCTCAATGGCACTCCAGGGTATATCAATTTTATGGATGCCTTTAATTCCTGGCAACTGGTGAAGGAATTAAAACAGGCCACTGGCTTACCGGCAGCAGCTTCCTTTAAACATGTGAGTCCAGCTGGTGCTGCAGTAGGGTTGCCGCTGAGTGAGGTGTTAAAAAAGTCTTATTTTGTTGAGGGCCTGGAATTGTCTCCCGTCGCTATTGCTTACGTCAGAGCCAGAGGTGCAGATAGAATGTCATCATACGGGGATTGGGCGGCAATAAGTGATATAGTTGATTTGCCTACGGCTGCAATTCTGCAGGGAGCAGTTTCAGATGGAATTATTGCCCCCGGCTATACTGATGAAGCCCTGGACCTTTTAAAGAAAAAGAAGAAAGGCAACTATTGCATAATAGAAATGGATTGGAATTATGAGCCGGAAGAGCTTGAGACTCGAGAAGTATATGGCATAAGCTTTCAGCAAAAAAGAAATAATGTGAAAATTGGAGAGGAGTTACTTGCTAATATTGTAAGTAATAATAAGAATATCCCCCCTCAGGCAAAACGGGATTTGCTTATTTCCATGATTACATTAAAATACACCCAGTCTAATTCAGTTTGCTTTGTTTTAGACGGCCAGGTAATCGGCGTCGGTGCCGGTCAGCAATCTCGTATCCACTGTACCAGACTAGCTGGCGCGAAAGCAGATATCTGGTATTTAAGGCAACATCCCACGGTATTGGCATTACCCTTCAAGAAGGGCGTAGCCAAACCTGAACGAGATAATGTCATAGATCAATACTTACGAGATGATATTACTCCCATGGAAATTAGTGGTTGGAGCAATGCACTAGAAAGTATACCGCAGCGATTGACGGCTGAAGAGAAAGCAGCTTGGTTAAGGAATTTAACCGGAGTTTCCCTGGGTTCTGATGCGTTTTTCCCCTTCCGTGATAATATAGACCGGGCTGCCCAGAGCGGGGTGAAATTCATTGTTCAACCCGGAGGTTCAATTAGGGATGATGTAGTGATTGATGCTTGTAATGAATATGATATGGCTATGGCTTGCTCTAGTCCCAGGTTATTTCACCACTAGATAACCCCGTCCCCCTTTAGGAGGCTTTGAGGAACAAGAACAATTTAGCTGCTAATCCAGTATATCCATCAGCTTCTCAAAGCCTTCGGGATCTCCCTGTTCCTCAGGAAGGGGACGTTTGAACAGCAGTATGTCAGGATGTTTTTTGTCCCTAGTCCGTTTCAGGGTAATGGTAGCCCCGGAGAGAATCAGCTTTTTGGCAGTTTTATCTTCGAAATCATAGCTGCGCTCAATTCGAGATATCTCTTCCAGTTTGAAGGTGCTAATAGTCATTTTACCGTTTGTGAAGAGGCAGGCCACGATAAGAACGTGGCTCATTAGAAAAACATGTTCCTCCATATAATATCTTTCTGCCCACTGATTGGCACCATGATAATATTTGAACCAGGCTCTGAGTTCTCCCGAGCGAAGAAGTCGCTCCCGCAGGGGAGGGAAGGTGACCTCACTTTTATAGAGTTGAGATTCGATCAGTTGTAATTGTTCTTCCATAATAACCTCCTTACATTTACATTCAGAAATTCAACTTATTTGTTATAATTTGTAACCAGCAACTGTATACTGGTATCATGAGTATACAGTTGTTAGCTGAACCCTCAGTATGTCATCTTGCTTACATTAAAATCTTATATTAGGAGGAAAATGTGAAACGCTATTTCCACTTAACTTTGCTGTTTATTGTCCTGTTGGTACTGCTATGGTCGGGTATTAACCCGCATGACCAGTTTACTTGGTTTTTAGAAGTATTTCCAGCTATTATTGGGATACTTATTTTATTGGCTACCTATAGAAGATTCCATTTCAGTAATCTGGTTTATTTTTTAATTGCCATACATATGATTATTCTTATGGTGGGTGGACACTATACTTATGCTCAGGTTCCCCTGTTTAACTGGCTTAGAGATGTCTTTGACTTGAGTCGTAACCATTATGACCGGCTAGGTCATCTGGCTCAGGGATTTATTCCCGCCATAATTTCAAGGGAAATACTTTTGCGTTTATCCCCTTTAAAAAAAGGAAAGTTGCTTAACTTTATTATTGTTTGCATTTGTCTCGCAATTAGTGCATCGTATGAGCTAATAGAGTTTTTGGTTTCAGTCGTAACCGGAACTGCCGCCGAGGCTTTTCTGGGGACCCAGGGTGATATATGGGATACTCAGCGGGATATGCTTATGGCATTAATTGGGTCGATTTTAGCATTGTTATCATTATCATCTCTGCACGATAAGTACATAACTCAACAAAGTGGTGGCCGATAGGCAAGAACAAATTTTTCTTCTGGTATCGGAAAAGTGCTTTGCTAGTGTAATTAAGAGGAGTATAGTGGCAGACGGAGGTGGGCGTACTAATGACCCACGGTGCGGAAGTGCTAGGAAATATGGAATCCCTGCAGTGGTGGGAGTCGATAACGCGAAGAAGCGCCGCAATTATTTACGGCGCTTCTTGCACTACTTACAGAATTGTAACTTTTACTGTTTTCATTCCCCAATTCATAGCTTCTTGACGACTATAAAGTAGAGATCGAATTCAGACTTTACTCTTTCCTTTTTCCACATTCCCTACAAAACCAATAGCTGACAATGTGCGTATTTTCTTTAAAGAATGGCACTAACCTATGTCCTGAGAAATAACACCGTATTTTTTTGAACATAATACAACTCCTTTCTTAAAACCGCTTTTTCCTGAATCAGAGTATTCAACAGCCGGCATGTATTGGCACAAGAACCACACTATACATAATATGGGTGATGTGGTTGAAGGGTTCCTTAA
>JAQUUV010000024.1:14485-17359 GCA_028693695.1 Syntrophomonas sp. | reverse complement strand
TTGGCCCTGGTAATATCGCCTAACATATGCTTTGCAGAGACTTTAGTACGGTTTCGATCGTTGCTTGTGAGGTTCCTTCTGCTATATCAATTGACGCAGAGCCTAAATGTATGGTTACTGCCGGATGTACAGAACTGGAACATGGCCGGCAATTAAGCTGCAAAGGCACAATCTCCTGTTTTATAGCAGGAGCTTGAAACTCTGTTGATTTGCAGGCCTTGAGCCGAATTTTCCTCAGCCAGTAGTAGTATGATTTTATTCCAATGTTATGCTGGCTGCACCAGGCACTGTTAGTAAGATTACTAGTCTGGCATTCCTGAGTGATTTTTGTCCATTGTCTAAGACGGAATTCAGCTTTGGTCTCAGAAACCATATCCACTTTGGGATACCTCCTTAGCCAATTTAGACTTAGTTGAAAAACTCTAATAAGTCTAAAGACCTGTTGGGAGTATTATCCCACGGTGTAATTTAAGATAATAGGCACCTTTTTATTGAGCGCTTACCTTGTATCTACTTCTTGGCCGCTTCCAGGGGCGGTTAAATAAAGTGTCGACCATAACATTGTTCTTTTTAGATAATTAAGTAAAACAAGTTCATAATCGCCGTGTGCAGCTGAGGACGATTCACCATCTGGTGTCCATCTCCAGTTTCCCATCGCCGCATAAACAAAGCTGTCTATCACGATGCCTGACAGGTGATAACTGCTATAATGGTCATCTCTGACCCGCCTAAAATGCTTGCAGGTATCGTAGAGCAAGCCGTTATTACTTATGTTCTTTTGCTTCATAGCCTCTTGCTCCGCTTTTGGATTAGTAGGGCGCCAGTTACCGCCCATATTCGTATCAGGATACCTATATGTACCATCCCACTGCCCGAACCAGTCTACATTTTTGAACGCAGGGAGTATCTCAAACTGCATATCGTCGCTAAAAGCGATTTTTACCACCTGGCCGTCAGCCCTGACATCGCTTCGAGGATAGACGGTTTGTATAGCACTCCGCACCGCCTGCAATAGACGTGATTGCCCATTGCCTCTTGCGGAATCGTAATGGTTGTATTCGCTTTCTGGCAACTCAACAAGTATATCAAGGTCGCTCGTGTCGACAGCTGTTCCGCGCCCGTAAGAGCCGACATATAGGCTGTTTTGGGTTTCGCTTTGGCTATTCCAAAACTCCTGGTTTATTGCCCGTGTCACAGTTCGATAACGCGTTGATATGGTGCTTCTAGTATCTCTCGGAATAATCTCACCATGTTTTGATACTGGTAAACTCATCGAATCTTATCTCCTTCCGTCATTAATTATCAATTCAATTATTAACGTCGCATTATAGACGCCCATGCGCGGGTTTGCGCACCAGCAAAGTAATGAAAACTCCTAGCTTCTGTGATATTCTTCTACTACGGCATAAGGTCGGAATGTCTTGGTGCTTTAAGCCCGATATTATAGACTGACTTAGGTTTCCTGCTTGAACCACAAATTGTTGCCATGAGCACGCAGGGTAGAAAAAGAAGGAGATTAGGAGTTTCAGTACGATGACCGCTTCGCTTCTTTCACATTCTGTCTTGCATCCATTTAATGCAAAAAATCCATTAAATTATAGTGGTTCGACAATATAACAATCATATCCTCTGATTTACATTCATGAAAATACCCAATAATCCGACATTATAAACATTATTGCTCGAATCCTGTCTCCCTTGTTGACATAATTTTTTTTGTCTACTGCATCATGGATAGTTCCTAATTTGCATAAACCTGACTCAAATAACTGAATTAATTCCAACAAAAAAACGGAAGAATAAAATCCCCCGTTTTTCAATCGATAATCATTATGGTGTTTTATGCTTAGTTATTATAAAAAGGCAACTCATTTTACCAGACTCCCAAAGAAAGCGCTAGATTTTGCCTTTCTCCTGAGCAATGCGTGAGAACTTGTCTTTTGAATTCTTAGGAGGAATGTGCAGAACAGACCGGCGGGACATGGTTAATGAATCATTTGGGCAGGAGGATACACACACACCACAGCCGATGCAAATCTCATTGTTCACAGCCGCGACTTCGGTTTCATTTCCTTCGTCATGCATGGTGATCGCCCCAGTCGGACAGTTGTCGGCGCAGATACCGCATCCACCACACGTGTCGGTTTCTAATGAAGGAATAAAATTACTAGGATGGGTGGAACGATGTCCGTTTTCATTAATGCTGGTCATTACTACGCAACAGCACCTGCAGCAGTGGCATATATATGTTGGCTTGTTCATAACGTTATCACAATTATGGACCAGTCCTAATTCTTCTGTTTCATCAAGCACTTGCAGTAATTCTTCCACTGTAGCCGGTTTACCCATACCTCTTCTTATAACCCATTCTGCAGCACTGCCAAGGGAAGTACAGACCTCAAGGGGCGCACCGCAGGATTTGCCCAGATGACTTGCCTTATGGCGGCAGGCACACATGGAAATTGCTCCTCCACCGGATTGCCGGATGATCTCACTTGCCCTTTCGTAAGTTAAAACTTCAGTTTCAACAGCTACCGGTATAAGTTTCTCATATACCAATGTCCGCATCATCCTGGTATTGATTCCGGAGAACTCTTCTCTCACTTCTTTGTTTTGAAAATATTTTTGAAAAAGCTCTGCTAAATCCCTCATATTTACTTCATCACGTACCCGCATGAAGGTATATTCAAAAAAGCCAATAACCATGGGTGCCATTATGTAATAAGAGGTATCTCGGCGAGGGAAGTCCATTAACAGCCCCTTGTTGGCCATGTTATCCAGTATGGGTTTTAATTGTTCTAAATTAATCCCGACAATAGCAGCTATTTGTTCGGGCTTCATAGGAACTAAAGGGAATTTGCCGCCTATCATGGC
>JAQUUV010000024.1:0-14385 GCA_028693695.1 Syntrophomonas sp. | reverse complement strand
CCCCCGGCATAGGCCAGAACCAGGTTGATGCCGACAGTTCTCAGCAGAGTACTCTTACCGGACATATTCGAGCCTGTAATCAGCAATATATTTTCAGGATGTTCAAACTTTAAATTATTGGCTACACCGGAATTCATTAATAGTGGATGACCCATCTCCCCGGCAGTAAAAGCAGGCCCATTGTCTGCCAATTTTGGCGTTGTCCATTTAGGGTAGTCATGAGATAAGACTGCCAGGCTGGATAATGCCTCAAATTCTCCGATAATATCAAGCCAATCCTTCAAATGACTACCGGACTTTTCTTTCCATCTTTCCAGCGCAAATACGAACTGGTAGTCCAATAAGAAAAGTATATTAAAAAATATATATAACTGATTATGCCGGTTGGCGATGGCATCTACTATTTTTACGAGTTTACGGATTTGCTCACCAGCAGTCTGACCTTGGCCATTCTTCAGACTGTTTTTCAAGTCTTGCAAGTGCCGTGAATTGTATTCTTCTTGTTCTAGTAAACTTAGCATCTGGTAATAAGCTTTTGTATTTTGCATGAATCTATCTGTAACATCTAATATTTCTCCTCTTTGGCTAGAGTTGATCTTTAGTATTGCAAATTGGATGATCAATGCAGCTATCAGACTATAGTATTTGGGTTCAGGGTTTATGAAAGTCAATATGCCAATAACTATAGTAATTACCGGAATAAAGCGAAAAGCAAAAATCACCCGCGGGTTCCGGTAAAATCCCTCTATCTTATTTGCCCATAAAAGCAGAGCTTCAGGATCATGCATTACAGACTCAAGCATACCTTCAGCCATATATTTCTGCCGCCAGTCGAGTTTTTCCGAAAGCTCGTGGACTGCTTCTTGCCGGTTTGATATTTCTTCAATGCTCCTAGTAGGCGAGAGAAGGAATTCTCTTAATTTGAGCCTTCCCAGATAAGTAATGGCCGTGTTTATAAACTGAAATAGTGATCCTTTACCGAATATATCCAAATCCTGTGCGTAATTATGACTATCGTCTAAAAATTCTTCTCCATCATCGGTGAAGGTATTCCACTCACCATGGATCCGTTTTAAGGAGTCTTCATTGATTTTACGCAGAACGATTGAATACTTTTTTTTATTGAAATAGTGATCATGCAGAAGGATCAAGGGAATAAACAAAACTAGAAATATTACAAGGTCCCAAACCAATAACCCATAAATTTTCTTTACAATAAAATATATTCCCAAAACTGTGCCGATAAGGAAAACTGCAAATCTAATGTTGCTGATAAGGTTGATAATATGGGTTTGTCTTACTATCATTGCCTGGTATTTTTCTTTAAGTTTGTTATACTTAATTTCTGCCATCTTCAATCAAATTCGCTTCCTTCGTTATATCTACTAATTTAATTCATTCAGGCAAATTCTCGGTGAAAAGAATACAAAGGTAATCCCTCATGCCATTCAAGACCCGATAATATGCAAAAGCTTCTTTCATTATGTTACTCCTTTTTTATTTAATAAGTGAAATCCCCAATATATTAAGAAACCTAAAAGATTAAACAGATTAAGGCTTATTCAAGCTCTCTACATGTATTTCTGGTAATCTATCCAATTATCTATCAAAAGCTTGGGAGTATCTAACCCATAAGGACAATTATCTTTACAATGATTGCACTGAATACAGTCTTCAATCTTTCTCATTTTGTCCTTCCACACCTCATTCAAATATATTGAAGTTGGGGCACGTTGAATCATTAGAGACATCCTGGCTGAATTAGGAATATCAATTTCTGAAGGACACGGCAAACAATATCCGCAGCCTCTGCAAAATGCACCGCTCAATGCCTTCTTGTCGTGTTCAATAATTGTTGAAAGCACTTCATTAAGTACAGGTGGATTTTTTATATAAGAAATAAATTCGTCAAGCTCTTTTTCTTTTTGCATGCCCCATATTGGCAGCACATTATTGTACTGTGCCAGAAATGCGTAAGCTGCAGCGGAATTTGTAATAAGTCCTCCTGATAACGCTTTCATGGCAATAAAGCCAATATTCCGTTCTGAGCATAGCTTCACTAGTCCTATTTCCTTATCCGTTGCCAAGTAACTGAACGGAAATTGAATCGTCTCGTATAATCCTGATTCCGCTGCCTCAATTGCTACCGGGAGTCTATGATTGGAAATACCAATATGGCGAATCATGTCTTTGGCCTGGGCCTCTAACATGGCTTCATACAGGCCTGTCCCATCCCCTGGTTTGGGACAAACGCCGGGATTATGAAACTGATAAATATCAAGATAGTTTGTTTGCAACTGGTTAAGCGAGGTGTTTAACTGCTCCCAGAATTCCTCTGCATTAGCTGCCATCGTTTTAGATGCAATATAAATTTTATCTCGCACATCGCTTAAAGCATGACCGATTTTTTCTTCGCTATCTGTATAAAACCTTGCAGTGTCGAAAAAGTTAATGCCACTTTGATAAGCTTTTTTTAATAAAGAGGATGCTTCATCCGGGTTAATTCGTTGAATTGGCAGTGCTCCAAAGCCATTTTTATTAGCAATAATTCCTGTACTTCCCAATGTTACCGATTCCAAGATTTTCCTCCTTCGCATATTGCTTGTCTAAGAATGCAGGTGTTCGCAAAATATATTCTTTTGCTGTATACAAGGTTTTTCCCGTGGCTTTGTCGAAAATCCCATAGGGAGGGGTTACTTTGCTATTTAGATTACAAATAATGAAGAAAACAATTAAGGAACTACGAAAGAATCAGGGCCTTACCGCAAAAGAACTGGCCTATAAACTAAAGATAGACACCCTAGAGATATTGAATATAGACAACCTTTATTTAAAAGACGTACCGGAACCACTACAATCCAAACTCCTGCCCATTTTAAGGGGCGACTACATGGACAAAATCCCGTGGCTTTAAACTATATAGTACCGCTATGGGGGGTGAATGTTGATAGTAGAATTTCACAAAAACATCTGTACTCCCTATGAGGAAGGGGGACACACCTAAAAAAGCTCTGCTACCGCATCGTTTTATTTTAGGAATGTCCCCCAATATATTCGTTGTCGCTCTGTTTCTCTGCGGAAGTTCCCCATTTCATCAGAGGCCGGACGAAGTACACCCTTACAGTCTTGCTACTCCGCTTTCCCGGGCAGCCTTTGCCACTGCCGCTGCTACCGTATAGCCGACGCGATGGTCAAACGGGGCTGGAATTACGTATTCGGCAGATAATTCATCATCCGGCACCAGTCCGGCAATTGCCCTGGCGGCAGCAATTTTCATGGCATCATTGATATCAGAGGCTCTAACATCCAGTGTTCCCCGGAAAATACCGGGAAATGCCAGCACATTATTGATCTGGTTGGGGTAATCTGAGCGGCCGGTTCCAATTATCCGGGCTCCTGCAGCTAAGGCCTCATCGGGCCAAATCTCAGGGGTGGGGTTGGCCATGGCAAAAACAATCGGGTCTTTGGCCATACTTCCTACCATTTCTTTAGTTACCATTCCTGGCGCTGATAAGCCGATAAACACATCCGCTCCAGCCAGGGCATCGCTTAACTGGCCTTTTTTCTGCTCCAGGTTAGAGATTTCAGCCATGGCAGCTTTTTCACTATTCAGGCCATCGCGGCCTTTATATATTATCCCCTTGGTATCGCAAAGAATTACCTTTTTTAACCCCATGCTCATTAAAAGCTTGGTTACCGCTATTCCTGCCGACCCGGCCCCATTTATTACCACCGATATTTCGTTGATATTTTTACCAACAACCTTAAGGGAATTCAGCATGGCCGCTAGGGTAACCACCGCGGTACCGTGCTGATCGTCATGAAATATGGGAATGTCGCATTCCTCTTTCAGTCTTCGTTCTATTTCAAAACAGCGGGGCGCAGAGATATCTTCGAGATTTATTCCCCCGAAACTGCCGGCGATTAGCTTAACGGTGTTTACAATATCGTCGACTTCTTTTGAGCGTATACAAAGCGGAAATGCATCCACATCGCCAAAAGTTTTAAATAGAACGCATTTGCCTTCCATGACCGGCATACCGGCTTCTGGTCCAATATCCCCCAGGCCCAGGACTGCGGTTCCGTCGGTAACAACTGCGACCAGATTATGCCTTCTGGTTAATTCATAAGATAGTTGTACGTCATTCTGAATTGCCAGACACGGTTCGGCTACTCCCGGTGTATATGCCAGGGATAAATCTCGCTTGTTTTTTACCGGAACAGTGCTGATCACTTCAATTTTTCCTCTCCATTCCGCGTGCATCGACAGTGATTCTTTACCAATATCCATCACGTTTCCCCCTTTTTATAATTACAAATGAAAATGCTTATTTATGCTAGGCTATTATATTATACCGGACTTCAACCCAAACGAGCAACATAACAATCCTGACTCATTGGAGTACATCGTAGCTAAAAATTTTTTCTTATATAGACATCCTAGCGATTAAAGGAAGCCTTGTCCTGGAAGCACAACATGATTTGCCGATTAAGGGGAAAAAGGTAAATGTGAAACAGGTGGAGTAGAAAAAAAGCATAAAAAGCTAAAAATTCCTCTGCTTAAAATAAGCAGAGGAATAAAATAATCTCTAACACAGGTCTCCGGTGAGATGGAGCCTGTTATTAGTATTTTGCAATCGGACAACTTCAGTACGTCCGACTACTTATCTCAAGAACCTTTATACCAGTCAAACAACTTTTCGTACGCTCCCCTGGCGGGTTCTACAAGAGCAATGGATTTAAAAAATATTATTTCCTAAATCCTAATGTTGATATTATAACAGATAAAAAGAGTTATGTAAACAAATACCGCTATAAAGATGCGCAGTGTTGCTCAACGGGATTGTCGTGCACTGGATTCTTCTGAACGGAGAGTTGGCAGCGAATCATATCCGTTTCCTCGTTGTTCAGTCTTTTTACTATACTTACTTCATTGGTTTTTTGTAGATCGATTTCAAAGTTGGGATATATCAGATTAAAGTTGCTGTCACATACGACATTAACCCGAGGGCGGGAGGAGTTAATCTTAGTCGCAGAAGTCACCAGAGCAATATGCCCTGTATTAAGGCTTATTAAACTTCCAACCGGGTACATGGCAATATTGGTAGCAAAGGCTTCGACGATTTCCGGATCAAAAAAAGTGTTGACCAGTTTCCTTAGAATTATCATACCATCGGTAGTGGAATATCCCTTCCGGAAAGGACGGTCGGCAACAACTGCATCAAAGGTATCGGCAACTGCTGTTATCTGGGCATATTCCAGTATCGTTTTTCTATCCAACTGTCGGGGATAACCGGTACCGTCAACCTTCTCATGATGTTGATAAGCAATATGAGTAACCCTGGTGGGGATTTCTCGGAAGGTTCTTAATATATTAAAGCCTATTTCCGGATGTTTTCTCACTTCTTCGCTTTCGTCTGGGGTTAGTCCTCCAGCTTTATTCAGAATATGGGGATCTATCATAATCATGCCGATATCATGCAGCAAGGCCCCCAGTCCCAGGTCTATAAGATTTCCTTCGTTATATCCCAGGGTCAAACCAGTCATCATGGACAAAATAGCAACATTCAGCGAATGTAGCAATAAATAGTCATCGTGAGAGCGAAT
Source organism: Syntrophomonas sp. (assembly GCA_028693695.1). Taxonomy (GTDB): domain Bacteria; phylum Bacillota; class Syntrophomonadia; order Syntrophomonadales; family Syntrophomonadaceae; genus PHAA01. The sequence goes on along the minus strand of JAQUUV010000024.1, from coordinate 8,778 downwards.
ATCATCCAGGTGAATAAGAGTGTTATGATTGCTGACAATATCATCAAGCAACATAGAGACACCATTTCTTAAGTTTTTGACATCGAGGGCTCTTTTGGAGGAGAATTGTTGTAAGGAATGGTTTAATTGGTTGGAGACAGCAGAACGAACCTGCATAGAAACCACTTCGGGAATATCAATGTCAGACAGCCCGTCTTTTATATAGACAGATTGCAAGCCCAATAGATGCAGCCGTTTAATGTATACTTCTGAAAGACTGGTATTTTGCACAAGCAAAGCCCTTCCATCAGAACCGATAACTGTCCTTGCAACTACCATACCCGATTCCAGTTCGTCAACCAAAACCCTTTTCATAAATAATCCCCCTCGAATAATAATCTGCTAAAGCGCAGGAAAAGCTTCTATTCTGTTACAGCGCTTCCTGCCTAACCCCAGTTTGCATTACTACATCAATAACGTTTACCCCGGGGTTATTTCTAATAAAGCTGCCAATAATACTGTATTCCTTCTCATTCAGATCGGTACATTCAGTACAGTGCCGAATAGGATAAAAGTCTATTATACTTGGGACAATTTCGGATTTCTGTCATAAGACCTAACCCCTTCTTTACTCGCTAAAAATTGATAAAAAGAACCCTCTCGCAACAATCAACGGAATCAATAGGCATGAATTTGTCATGGTTTTACTCATTGTGACCATATTTGACATTTAATGATATTATAATAGCGCAAAAAAACGGCGAATACATCCTCCAAAAGTACTATATTGTGTAGGACTTTCAATCCAATTAAGGTATAGGTAGGCATAGGGACAGAGCCCTAAGAAGTAGCTAGTAAAATTCCGCACTTGAAGGAATAGCCTGCGAAAGAAGTGAAATTTTTCAAGGGGATGGAAGTGCTGCGCCTTTATTCCTCTTCACCTTTTCAATGGTTCGGGTGATGTAGCTGTTCAACTTCGCTTCAAAAATTTCCTCGGTTATCTCCTTATTTTGAATCATGAACAAACCCTTTTCCCAACTGGCAGTCAGGATAGGATTTAATAGTTCCTTGGCTGACAGGCGAACCAGTTCCACAATCGCCTCTCCTTTGGGCTCGGGTGAAACAATCTGGGTCTTGGGATTAATTTTAATATAGCCGATATCCTTAAGCTTCTTAATAATCCCTGAACGTGTAGCTGAGGTACCTATACCGCACGTCTTTATCTGCTCGCGGAGTTCTTCGTTTTCGATATACTTCCCCGCTTTTTCCATAGTCAGAATCAATGCAGCATCGGAGAAACGGGAGGGTGGCTTCGTTTCCTTCTGCTCTAAATCCAGGGCTGTTACGTCACACTTTTCTTTTTTGATGAGCTGATGAATGGGTGAGGCTGATATCTCCTCTTCGTTTTTTGCAGGGGTTACTTCATAGACTTCTTTCCAGCCTGGTTCTTTTAAGGTTTTGGAATTAGTTACAAAGATCTCACCTTCAATTTCCGTCTCTACCTTCACCGTATTATACTCCGCGGCCGGGTAGAAAATAGCCAGAAACCTTTTCACAATTATGCTGTATATACTCCGGCTATCTGCATCCAACCTGGACAAATCAGTCGCCACATAGGTGGGGATGATAGCATAGTGGTCAGTCACCTTGCTGTCATCCACGAACCTTTTGGTGGATTTATCAATAGCAAGCTTGCCAAAATCCTTTATTCTTATAACAGAGTCCTTGAACGCTGTATTCTTATACAAACCATTAAGGACTTTGGGTATTTCTTTAATAATATCTGTGGACAATACCCGACTGTCTGTTCTCGGGTAAGATATAAGTTTTTTCTCATAGAGGCTCTGAGCGATCTCTAAAGTTTTATCAACAGGAAGTTTAAATTTTTTATTGACTTCCGATTGTAGCTCGGCAAGATTAAAAAGCAGGGGTGGTTGTTCCTTCCTAACTTTAACCTCCACTTTTTTTACGGTGGCTTCATGTCCCTTCAATTTGTCGATAATCGTCAGGGCATCCTCCTGGTTGAGATATTTTTCTTCGCCTTCAAGTTCATCGGCTGGCTGCTCTGGCCCCCTTTTTTTCTTGGGTTGCCATTTACCCTGATAGGCAATACAGCTCTCTTGAGACAAAAAGCTGGCTATAACTCCATAATGGACCTTGGGCACAAAGTTTCTGATTTCCAATTCTCTATCCACGACTAAACCCAGGACACAAGTCATCACTCGACCAATGGCAATTACCGACCGTTTGGCCTCGTTGAAACGAGTCGCTAAATCCTTGCCATACTGGCATGTGTAAATTCTACTGAAATTCATGCCAAAGAGCCAATCCTCTTTGGCTCTACAATAAGCCGCCTGGGACAAGGAATCGTACTCACAAATATCTTTGGCTTCATCGATTCCTCTTCTTACTGCATCTTCAGTCTGGGAAGATATCCATACCCGTTTGGCAGGTTTATTCGTTTCACTTAATTGATAAACTAAGCGGAATATATACTCACCTTCGCGCCCGCTATCTGTACAAGAGTAAATCATATCCACATCATGACGATGCATCAGTTTTCTTATCACATTAAACTGTTTTTTTGTTCCTGCATTATCAATGATTTTATATTTATATTCCTGGGGAATGATAGGCAGGTGCTCTACCCGCCATGACTTATAGGCAGGATCGTAGACTTCCGGGTAAGCCATGGTCACCAGATGACCATAGCACCAACTTATGATTGCTCTATCATTTTCCGCATAGCCCCTACCCCTATCGGATTTCAATATTTCTAAACCTAACACGCTGGCAAAACTGTCAGCCACAGATGGTTTTTCTGTGATGTATAATTTTTTCGTCAATATATTTATCCTCATGCCCCAAAACTGAGCTTTGTTTTTCTTGATTCCTAAACTACTCTTTAAATGTTAGGGGTTATTTTTCAATTTCCCATTATCTCTTTCACCAAGGCTTACGTATTTCTTTTTACCTATAACATTTTTATAAGCTGGCCTAATTATTTTCCCACCGCTGATAAGTTCTTCAATCCTATGTGAACACCAACCGGGGATTCTTCCTATTGCAAATATTGGAGTAAATAAGTCGACAGGAATATTCAGCATCGTATATACAAATCCGGAATAAAAGTCTACATTGGCACACATAGTGTGGTCAGTTTTCCTTACCCTGCAGAATACTTCGCGAGCAATTCTTTCAATCAATTTATATAGATTGAATTCTTTTTCCATGCCTTTTTCCTTAGCCAGAGCCCCAGCGTTTTGTTTAAGCAAAACTGCCCTTGGGTCTGAAAGAGTATATACTGCATGACCCATTCCATAGATGAGACCAGATCTATCAAATGCTTGCTTATTTAGAATCTTTTCAAGGTAGCTGGCAACTTCCTTTTCATCCTCCCAGTCATTAACGTTTCTCTTTATTTCTGCCATCATTCCCATAACTTTCAGGTTGGCACCTCCGTGCTGAGGCCCCTTCAATGCACCTAGTGCAGCAGCGATGGCAGAGTATGTGTCTGTTCCAGTAGACGTAATGGCATGCGTTATAAATGCAGAGTTATTACCACCACCGTGCTCAGCATGGAGGACAAGTGCCAGGTCAAGTATGCGAACCTCAAGTTCTGTGTATTTACTGTCGGGCATAATCATGTGCAAAATATTTTCCGCAGTACTTAATTCCGGCTGGGGACTATGTATGAACAGGCTTTTTCCGTCGTAGTTATGAACCTTGGATTGGTAACTGTATGCAGCCATGGTAGGGAAACGCGCAATCAATTCAATGCACTGCCTAAGTACATTTTTAATGCTGGTATCATCTGGATTGGCGTCATATGAATACATAGCCAAAACACTCATTGCCATTTTATTCATTATATCTTTACTGGACGCTTTCAAGATCATGTCTTCAGTAAAGCCATCTGGTAAAAATCTATTTTTGCCTAATAAATTCTTGAAATTTTTCAGACTATCACTGTCCGGAAGTCTGCCAAAAAGCAGCAGATAGCAACATTCCTCAAACCCAAAACGTTTTTCATCTACAAAACCTTTGGCGAAATCATTAACATCTATTCCCCGGTATCTTAGCTGTCCTTCTACTGGAACTTTTTCTCCTTCATCCATTATATAGGCATGGACATCACCAATTTCAGTCAAACCGACCAGAACACCCGTACCATCACTATTTCTTAATCCACGTTTTACATTGTACTTTGAATAAAGCTCAATCTCTATTCTATTGTTGTTTTCTGCCAAAACACTTAATTCCTCTATCAGGTTCATCGAGTCCATCGTTATCTTCCTTCCATGAAAAAATATTTTAAAGAACAAGTATAGGCTTTATCGGGACTAGCTTTTAATATTAGGTAGTTGTGCTTATTCATATAGACAGTCTAGTTAGTATTTATACAAAGATCTATCGTTTCCAATCGGGTATATCCTAATAATTTATATAATTATTAAGTTTATGTAAATACTTTTTTATAAGTTTGAGTCTTGCTAACTCCAGAACTGTTACCCTTCGTGTGAATCGTTAATTGAGTCTACCAGTTGTCGATTTCATTAGTCAATATTCGAAGTAAATGTAAAAATATCGTATAACAAAAAGCTATTGACCATAATACTGACTATGGTTATTCTGGAATTGTGGTGAAGATTAGAGACTATGTAGTTAAGAAATGCTTTTTAAGGAGTAGGTATGAACAATCAAACAACGAAGACAACTATTTTTTACTTTTCAGGTACCGGTAATTCTTTGTGGGCTGCCTGGACTTTGGCCCGCGAACTTGGTAATACAGAACTTATCTCTATGTTGGATTGGGATATTAACCAGCATAATATTGATTCGCAAGTGATTGGCCTAGTTTTTCCAGTGCATATTTGGGGCGTACCGCACCGGGTTTTAGACTTTCTGGAACATTTGCAAGCAATGTCCCCGGAGTATATGTTTGCTGTTGCTAACAATGCCGGGCAAGTATCTAATACCCTTGTCCAATTGCATAAGGTTATGGAATCCAAGGGTTTAGTCCTATCCAGCGGTTGGTCGATTGTTATGCCTTCTAACTATATCCCCTGGGGAGGCCCGGGTTCACCGGCAGAACAAAATGAACTTTTTGTGGCAGCTCGTATAAAGATATCTAAAATTGCGCAAGGAATTAGCCGTAGAGTAAAAATGCCTGTGGAAAAAGGTCCCGTCTGGCAAAGGATCGTTTTTACCTGGTTATATAAACTAAGTTTTCCCCATGTCCCTAAGATGGATGGAAAGTTCTGGGTTGATGAGCGGTGTAATCAATGCGGGCTGTGTATCCAGATTTGTCCCAGTAAAAATATTACGATGCACGATGAGAAACTGGTCTGGCAAAATCACTGTGAGCAATGTTTGGCCTGTATACAATGGTGCCCCCAAGAGGCCTTGCAGTACGGCAAAAAAACACCAGCCTATTCGCGGTATCACCATCCGGAGGTTAAGGTCAAGGATTTATTGAAATAATATTTTAGTTTCATATTATATTATCAATCGGTCAAATTACCCATAGCTATACTTTATTATTCCTCAAATATATGCAGGTAATCCCCATAGCCGAATGCTTTCATCTCTTCCAAAGGAATAAATCGCAGGGCGGCGGAATTAATACAGTAGCGTAATCCAGACGGATCTGGGCCATCATTAAAAACATGACCCAGGTGTGAATCAGCTTGTTGGCTTTTCACTTCGATTCTGCGCATGCCCTGACTCAGGTCGCTTTTCTCTACCACATAATCTTCTTTCAGGGGCCGGGTAAAACTGGGCCAACCACAACCTGAATCATACTTATTTAGAGAGCTAAACAGGACTTGTCCAGATACCACATCCACATATATGCCAGCTCGCTTATTATCCCAGTATTCATTACGAAAGGGTGGCTCGGTTGCATTATTTTGAGTGACATCAAATTGGATTTTGCTTAGGCGTTTAGCCAGATCTTTCATGGATGCAGGATCAGGACTTGATGTATTTTCAGCCCATTGGAAATTTATGAAAGCTTCGCGTCCGGAACCAGTTCGGTATTTTTTATAATGAACGGGATTCTTTTTAAAATAGTCCTGGTGGTAATCTTCGGCCGAATAGAAAGTCCTGGCCGGTAGAATTAATGTAGCCACGGGAGCTGAGAAACGGTGGCTTTGGTTTATGGCCTCTTTGGAAGCTTCTGCTGCCAGACGTTGACTCTCATTATGATAGAATATAGCTGTACGGTAGGACCTACCTCGATCGGCAAACTGACCACCTGCATCGGTGGGATCAATCTGTTTCCAGAATATTTCCAGCAGTTTCTCATAACCTATTGTTTGTGGCTCAAAGGTTAGTTGTATGGCTTCTAAATGCCCAGTAGCCCCATTACAAACCTCTTTATACGTTGGATTTTCTTTATCTCCTCCGGTGTATCCAGAAACAACCTTAATTACTCCCGGTAAATTTATAAACGGAGGTACCATACACCAAAAACAGCCTCCGGCCAGTGTAGCCAATTCCTCACCAGCTTGTAGTATTTCATTGTATTGATTATCCATATCCACATGCCTCCAGACCTCTTAAGTAATTACTTTATATATTCCCGGTATTGCTCTTCATTAAACCCCAGGAGCAGTTTATTACCATTGCTCTTTAAATCATATAAGAAAGGCACTGATTATTAACAATTGTTTATCCTACTTATTTATGTTTAGATACAAAATCCTCAATCTCGACAATTTAAAAGGTCATTTTCCAAATTAGGTAACTTGTCTGAATAATGTAGGTACTGTCCCCCTTTTCCTACGTATAGAACAAACCGGAATAAAATGGTACAATTAAACACCTAGAAATAATGAAAGAAGATAATAATGTTGAGTAGTTTTAATGACCTGGGCATTTCAGCTCCTATTTTAAAGGCGATAAAAAATATGGGCTTTGAGGCGCCTACAGAGGTGCAGAGCAGAGCAATTCCTCATGTTCTAAATCAGGAAGATCTGATCGTCATGTCTAAAACGGGCAGTGGCAAGACTGCTGTTTTTGGCGTTCCCATGCTGCAAATGACTGATTCTGGAGCGGTGGAACCCCAAGGTCTGATTCTCACACCGACACGGGAACTGGCAGTCCAAGTAGACAGCGATCTCAAGCAGATGTCAAAGCATCTTCAGCACAAGACGACGGCTGTATACGGGCAGCACAATATTAATGTTGAAATCCAGGCCCTTAATAAGGGAGTTTCCATTGTTACTGGAACACCGGGCCGGGTATTTGATCACATAAGTCACGGGAATTTGAAAACCAAACATATACGCTTTTTGGTACTTGATGAAGCGGACAGGATGCTGGACATGGGTTTTCTCGATCAGGTGGCGAGAATTATTAAAACCCTCCCCAAAGATAGGGTTACTCTCCTTTTTTCAGCCACCATACCCGCTGAAATCCATAAAATATGCAGAGACTATATGAAACATCCAGTAACTATTGAGATTGAATCGCAGACCAAGACAGTGACTACTACCCAACAAGTATACTACCGTGTGAATAATAACGAAAAGAGCATACAGTTGAACCGTATTCTTCTGGATGAGCAGCCGGAAAGCTGTATGATTTTCTGCAATACGCGAATCACTGTCGATAGGGTTCAAATGTTCTTATCCCGAAAGGGGTATGCTTCTCAGGCCTTGCACGGAGATATCCCCCAGGTTAAACGGCTGAAGACCCTACAGCAGTTCAAGCAGGGAGAGTTTCATTTACTGGTAGCCACAGATGTTGCAGCCCGGGGTATTCACATCGACGATTTGTCCCTGGTGATCAACTATGATGTTCCTATCGAGAAAGACGGCTATGTGCATAGGATCGGGCGTACCGGCAGAGCCGGGAACGGAGGCCGCGCCATTACTTTGGTTACAGGCGAAGATATTATGAGCCTCTATGAGATAGAAGAGCATATCGGAGCTATGATTGAGGAAGCGGAATTGCCATCGGAGGCTGTTTTAAAGGAGCATAGATCTTCAATCGATGAATGGATACTGGCGAATTCACAGAAGATCAATTCGCCTGGGGCTGCTTCTGATTCTAACTTGAGAGGAACTCAAAACAAGCGCTCTTATACAAAGCCTCCTCAGCATCATGAGAAGGGCAGAGATCGGTCGGCCGAGGTAAATACGGATTATAAAAAACCCAAACGGGTCAATACAGTGCATCCTGCCGAGCAGGTAAAACCAATCCAAGCAATCGAAAAACCCGTACTTCCCTATTCCACGGAAGCCGATGTGGTCGATGACAAACGAAGCACAGAGATTATTCAGAGTCAAAATTCTACAACTAAGAAACCATTCCTTCAGCGTGTACTAGAGCGCATATTTGGTTAATTGTTGTTCACCAAAATTTCTTATTGCCTTCTCTACATTCATCCAGGTTGTATTTTGGGCTTCGGCAAATAATGATGAATTGGCACAAATAATTCGCCCCAGTGGTTATTACAATATAATGTCATCCTTTAATACCACCTAGATCATAGACAGGGATGGAGGCAGGATTGACAAGGGGGATTGACAAGGGGACGGGGTTGTTGACACAAAAGGGTTCTTTAAAGAAGCCTTTTGTGTCAACAACCCCGTCCCCTTGTCAATCCTATGCTGCAGTTTACGCACAAAAAAAGCTCTCCATAAGAAAGCTTCTAGTTTAATAAATAATTCCTGGCAACGACCTACTCTCCCACAGTAAACTGCAGTACCATCGGCGCTGGAGGGCTTAACTGCCGTGTTCGGGATGGGAACGGGTGTGGCCCCTCCGCCATTGTCGCCAGGAAATCTT
>JAQUUV010000224.1 GCA_028693695.1 Syntrophomonas sp. | reverse complement strand
GAGAGCTTATTGATGGTCTCCACCATGTGTACCGGTATCCTTATGGTGCGAGCCTGGTCTGCAATCGCTCTAGTAATGGCCTGTCTGATCCACCATGTAGCATAGGTGCTGAATTTGTACCCCTTACGATAGTCAAACTTTTCCACTGCTTTCATTAATCCCAGATTGCCTTCTTGGATCAAATCCAGAAAAAGCATTCCCCTACCTACATACCTCTTGGCTATACTGACAACTAGCCTAAGGTTGGCCTCCACCAATTTCCTTTTAGCTTCTTCTTCGCCAGCTTCAATTTGCTGCGCTAATGCTATTTCTTCGTCCGCCGTAAGCAATCGTACCCGGCCTATTTCTTTCAAATACATCCTTACCGGGTCATCTATTTCCACACCATCAGGAACGACAATCTTTTCGGTTTCTATAGTTTCTGGTTCACTTTCATCAAGCTCTCCGTCACCTTCACCGTCTGGCCCCACACTAATTCCCAGGCTCTGTAAATGCTCAAATATATCCTCTATAACATCAGGTTCCAGATGGTAACTCTGAAGTTCTTCTATGATTTCGTCATAGGTCAGATTTTTCTTTTTCTTTCCTTTTTCAGCTAGAACACTTATGGTTTCTGCCATTTTACGGTCCTGTTTCATTGTATCCCCCCTTCCCGGGTTGCATTAGTAAATCTATCTAACTTGAGGATAAAGGATAGTACAGAATCAAAATCTCCTGTATCACCAAGAATATCTAATTGGTCAAATACTCTTTGCCAGAGGGCATCTGCCTTTTTTTGCTCCACCCGCCTAATAAATTCTTCCACTTCCCTAGCCTCGTGCGGATTAGCTTCATCCATAAGCATCGCTACCCGGGCATAAGCTGCCTCTAAACCTTCAGCTGAGGCAATATACCTTATATCGTGCACCTTTTTTTCCTGCTCCCCCTGCAATTGGTCATAAATCTCCACCAGAGCTTGATAATCGGGGTTAGCAAAGAATTTTATCCCAATTCTATTTTTTATAGCATTAAACACTTTATCATCCTTTAGCATTGCTGCTAAAATCTTCTCTTGGATACCATATTTACCGTACTTATTATTATCCCGTAATATTTCAATATTATTCCTATTTTGGCTTAAGGGTTGATGATTATGCCTTGGTTGTAATTCTTGGTAAACTATGTTTTCCTCCACCCTCAGTTTTTGCGCCAAAAGCTTCATATAAAAATCCTTTTCCATTGCGCTAGCTAAACCCAAAATATCTACTTTAAGCTTATTAATGATATTAATCTTTGAATCCAAATCAATTGTCGGAGTGGCTAATAGATATCGATTCAATTTGAACTCTATATCACTATATTTATTATTCTGTATATACTGCAAAAATCCCTCTTTTCCATAATTATCTAAATATTCGTCAGGATCCTTACCTGAGGGTAAGCTGACTACCTCTACTTTCAAATTCGCACCCAAAAGAACGGTTATAGCACGCATGGTTTCACGTTGACCAGCCTCATCACCATCGTATAGCACTATTGCTTTTTCAGTATAGCGACGTAATATGCGTGCCTGATCTTCTGTAAGAGCGGTTCCAAGTGAAGCCACCACATTCTTTATGCCTGACTGCTGTAGTTTTATGCAGTCCATATAACCTTCTACCAGATAAGCGGTATTAGCCTCTCTAATACTTTCACGTGCTTGAGACAAACCATAAAGGTTTTTCCGTTTGGAAAACAATTCGGTTTCAGCAGTATTTAGGTACTTGGGAAGACCATCCCCAATGCTTCTGCCTCCGAATCCCACCACGTCCTGCCGATATTGAAATATAGGAAATATAATCCGGTTTCGAAATAAATCATAGAAACGATTCTGATTTTCACTACGCTTGATTAACCCAGATAATTTCACTATTTCGGCAGAAAAACCTTTTTTAAGCAAGTATTCTTCAATGCTGTTCCACTCGTCCGGGGCATAACCCAACTTGAAACTGCTTATAGTATCTGCTATCATTCCCCGTTTTTCCAAATAATCACGGGCGGTCTTTCCCTGCTGGCTCATAAGCATATCTTGGTAGTATTGGGTAGCGGCATTATTAACCGCAATAATCTGTTTGCGCTGGTCAGTTATTTTCCTATCCTGGGGATGCGCAATTTCTACTCCCGCTTTTGCAGCCAGTATTTCCAAGGCCTCTTTGAATTCCAAGCCGTCCTTTTTCATAAGAAATGAAAAAATATTGCCACCAGCATGGCAGCCAAAACAATAATACATCTGCTTGTCCCGATTCACACTGAAAGAAGGGGTTTTTTCCTGGTGAAACGGGCATAAGCCCCAATAATTATTGCCTTTACGGCTGAGGTTAACAGTCTCAGAGATGAGTTCCACAATATCAATCCGGGACTCAATCTCGCGAATATTCTGTTCATCCTCATATTTTGCCATGGCTTCCACCTACTATTCTATATTGATTGGAAAATCCCTTTTTATTCGCAGAAAATGTCTAAATAAATTTAATTATCTAGTCATACGTCCTCAGATACCCCAAATATCCTACCCGCATCTGGAACTAGGGATTTAGGAATGAATATACCTTTAAAGAGAGTTACGCAATAGGCATCACTCATCCCGGAGATATAGTCAACCACCGCTCTTTCAAGGCCTTCTTCAGCCGCGATTTGCTGATATACGAGGCTCATCTTGCCTGGAAATTTCTTATAGTAATCAAAAAGATGCTCAATAATAAACATGGCCCGGGTTCTCTCAGCCTGACAAACCGGACCTCGATAGATGTTTTCAAACATGAACTCTCGCAGCCCCCATAGGGCTCGTTCTATTTCTGGGCCTGGTTCCACCATAGGAACCGGGCTAATTTCCATTAGTTGGCGGGTATGATAAATAGTATCGGTTACCAAGGTTGTAATCCTCTGACTATGGGTATTCCCTAAAATATCAAGGAATTCCCGGGGAATTTGATCTAAGGTTAATAGCCCGGCGCGAATGGAATCATCTATATCATGTTGGACATACGCAATTTTATCACTTATACGAATGACTTGACCTTCCAGTGTGTAAGCACGCTGTTCTCCTTTGCCATAGCCGCTGTGATGCAATACCCCATCTAAAACCTCGGCACTGAGATTTAAGCCACTTCTAACCCGGTGTTGTTCAACCCGGGTCAAAACCCGGATACTGTTTTCATTATGACGGAAATTACCCCCGGTCAATTCATTTAGTATTTGTTCACCAGCATGGGCAAAAGGGGTATGACCGACATCATGAGCAAGGGCTATCGCCTCAATTAGATCCAGATTTAGATTCAACCCTGCCCCAATCGTTTTAGCTATTTGGTTGACTTCCAGGGTATGGGTAAGTCGAGTGCGGTAATGATCCCCCGGTGGGGCAACGAAAACCTGAGTCTTATGCTTAAGTCGGCGAAAAGATTTAGAATGAACCACCCTATCCCTATCAATCATAAAACAGGTACGGATAAGATCTGCTTCTTCCCTTAACTGCCGCCCCTTGGACTTGCTGGCCAGAGTAGCCTGGGGATTAAGTGCCGCTATTTCCCGCGCTTCAATTTCTTCCCGGATGTTCATCCTTTTCACCTCACCTATGAATAAAAAAATCCTTAGCCTGTAAGGTTAAGAATTCCTTATTATATTCTTATACTACAACGTACCCCTTAATTCCTCTAAATATCAAATAAATA
>JAQUUV010000223.1 GCA_028693695.1 Syntrophomonas sp. | reverse complement strand
AAGGAACTTACCACTAAGCTGGGTAAAGCTCCAGTTGAAATCAATGAAGCTCCTGGCTTTATTGTAAACCGTCTTTTGATCCCCATGCTGAACGAAGGTATGTATGCTTTAATGGAAGGCGTAGCCAATGAAGCTGATATTGATACTTCCATGAAGTTTGGTGCTGGACATCCTATGGGACCGTTGGCTCTGGCTGACATGATCGGATTGGACATTTGTTTAGCTATTATGCAGACTCTGTATAAAGAGTTTGGTGATCCTAAGTATCGTCCTTGCCCGTTGCTTGCTAAAATGGTGCGTGCCGGCAAACTTGGACCTAAGACTGGTGAAGGCTTCTTCAAATACTAAGCCGTTAATTGATAAAGTAAAAGGGGTTCTCACCAATGGCGAGAACCCCTTTTAAATTTCATTCATTATTAGTTAACTTAACGTCCCAGATGTCTATTGGCCTGGTTTATCGTAACCTTATTGATCAGAGCTCCCAGGGTCTGGGAGTCCATGATTCCTGTAGCCGTGAGAGTATTCTTTTCTTGAAATTGACGTATGCGTTGGCTGTAATCCGTATTGGCTGGTATTCCTACTGAGCTTAACATCATTTCGATATCTCTTTTTTCCTCCTGTGATAAAACCAGGAGTTTATTCCCATTACCACTTGCAGGGGCCGGGGCGGAGGAAACGGCTGTGCTAGACTGAGTGGTAGCAGGGGTCGTAGTATTTGAAGATTTTTGTGGTATATCTGGTGGCATATCCTGAGGTGGAATCTTAACTTCTAACGGGCTGCTGGCTGGTTTCTGCTGTGCCTGTGCTTCTAGCGCCTCCTGTTGGGAACGCTCCTTCATAATTTGCTCGGAGATGTATTTATAATTCATTGTAATCCCTAGAGTGGAACCGGCAACTACGGCTGCGGCAAGAATAAGAACAAAAAACCAGTAATATTCCTTTTTCATCCTCTTTCCTCCCTCAACCTAGATACAGACAATTTTATAACATTTTAGGCAAATTTTCAACATTATTAGGTATTAGGGTTGATAGCCCCTTAAAAGCCATAATCTCTGCGAGGGTCTTTGGTGTCTTTAATGAGAGTTACCGAGGTGGAATTAAACATAGCAAAAACCTCATCGCCCTCTTTCAAATCCATGTCATGTGCTGCACCTGCCGTAATGGTTGCAGTTACAGGCTGGTCGCCAACATCTACAATGATTTCTGTCATTTCTTGTCCCGGCTTAATTCTCATAATCTTGCCCACCAGTTTATTGGAATCACTAATACGCATAGTTAGACCTTCCTTTTTCCCTTAGCTTATACGAAAGGGATGCATTTTATACTTCAAATATCAGCAAATTGTGATGCAGGGAGTCATCTTCTACAATTATGGCAATCATAAGGATATAGCTGAATTAAATCTGAAAGGAGCAGAAGAGGCTATGTTTTCACTTTTTATTTATCGTATATATGAGACGGGTCATGAACTCAATCTTGACCTTCTAGAAAGACAACTCCCTCACGATCATATGCCATCAAGGGTGCGATTTTCTCGCGTCAGGACCAAGTCCATACAGATAGAAGCCCCGCCCCTGCTTGTTAAATTGGGGACCTTTACTTTAGACGAAAATCCTGATGCCGTTGTTTTTACTGCTCAGGCTAAAATATTGGACATTGGAGCTATTAGCATATGTCTTAGTTATGAACAAAAAAGTTCGGAAAATAATGATCTCGAAGAAATAGGGCTTCGATTTTCTGGGCAAAGAGGACTTGATGGAATATATATCCAAACCCTGAAATATCTGCAGAAACTGTTGCAACCAGGTCTGGACAGCCTTGAAATAGATCCCCAGTTCTATGAAGACTATACTATCTATCGCATCACTCACAACGATCAGCTTCCGGATCCGATGCCATTGTTGATGGGCGAGAGAATTGAATTTAGTGAACAGATGAGGGAACAGGTGTTAAAAAACCGGCTGAGCTACAGTCAAGGAGACTTTGCCATCATTACCTGGGATACCGCTCTAATCTGTGAACCGGGGGATCCGAGTGATTTAAGGGACTTAATCGAGTTTGCTAATGTGCAGTTGCTAGAGTTGCATTACTATGACAACGTGCTTAACAAACAAATGGAGAAAATGTACGATGATATAGAACTGGCCGAGACCAAGTCCCGATATCGCAAAATGCGTCATTACCGGGAAATAATCGGCACCCGTATGCAGTTAATTGCCGATATAACCGAAGTGAGAGAAAAAATCGAAAACCTGATTAAGATAACCGAAGACATTTATTACGCTAGGGTCTACCAGACCACGCTGAAGGTTCTACGCAGTGATCAATGGACGGCAAGTCTGAATAGGAAACTGGAGGTAATACAGCAGAATTACACCTTACTCAGCAACGAAGTGAACATCCAGCACTCCTACTATTTGGAGTGGATTATAATAGTGCTAATTGCTTTGGAATTCGGGTTTGCGATCCTTAGCGCTACATTTTGAGGAGGGAACTAACTGAAGGTTAACCTGTACTGGACAACAGCAATTAGTAGTTTAACGCCTATTCCATGTACTAAAAGGCAATATTACAAAGAAGATTTAAATGCATAATTACTAACCCGGCTCTGGCCGGGTTTATTTTTTCTTACCTATGATGTAACATTGATATGTTCCCGTATTAAAATATGAAGAATTGGTATACTACATTTTGGTTATTAATTGAACTTAACTTCTTCAACACTAAAGAGGATTTAAAATATGGTACATAAAAAAGTCAGCAATTGGCGGTTGTTGCCGCTGATTGTAGTAACACTAATAATGCTTGCCGCTTTTCCAAGTATTACACTCGCGTCCACTAGTGTTTTCTCGTTAGGGTCAACCTCTTATTATACTGACGGCAATCAATATACTATGAACACAGCTCCCTATGCTAAGGATAATCGCACCTATATGCCGATACGATATATTGCTTATGCATTAGGAATTAGCGATAGTAATATCATTTGGGATGGAGCAAATAATACCGTTACCCTGATGAAGGGCAGCAAAGTAGTTCAACTGAAGATTGGCCGTAAGTCCATTCTTATTAACGGCGCCTCAATTACGATGGATGTAGCTCCGGAAATAGGTCCTGCCAACCGAACCATGTTACCAGCTGCTTTAGTGGCTCAAGCATTTGGGGCAAGCGCTACATGGAACCCTAAAGATAAGTCCATTATTATCTCAAACGATCCATCGACTACCCCTTCGATACCTACCACTAGCGATAAGAAATCAATATCTCAACCATTAAATAATACGGCTGATACTAATGGAACAATACCTGCTTACGAATGGGATTACAAATCTCAACATTGGAAATGGGACCCTCAATTCTCTGAAAAATCCATTAATAAGTTATTAGCCGCGTATCATGATATGCCTCATCCCCACCATAGCCGAATGGATTTTTTAACCACTTATTGCATAGACATTACCCCTACTGAAGAGGAATTGTTATCAACAGTAGCAAATTGTTTCAAGAACGGTGAATCTGATGATAGTTATAATGAATATGATATCATTTGCAATGTAATTGCTTTTGTCCAAAGTTTCACCTATATTTCGGATTCGGCTTCTACCGGCTTTGATGAATACCCGCGTTATCCATTAGAAACCTTATTTACCCGAGAAGGAGATTGTGAAGATACCTCCATTCTGATAGCTACATTAATCCGGGAATTGGGTTATGGAACCGCGCTGAT
>JAQUUV010000023.1 GCA_028693695.1 Syntrophomonas sp. | reverse complement strand
TTTCCCGGAACGGTATTTCTTATATCTCATGATCATCAATTACTTCAAACCGTAGCTAACCGTATTATAGAAATCACAGCTAATGGAGTAATCGACAAGCTAATGACCTATGATGAATACTTGGAAAGAAAAGATTTATAAATTCTAATATAATATAGAAAAATTCGCTTTTGTCAACGGTCTTGAGCCACGGATTACCGTGGCTTTTTAATTGAATATACTAACTATGAAAGGTTCCTAAAAGTAAAAAAATTACTATTGACATACGGAAAATGCAGCATTAACATATAAATAAATAACATATTAATTAATAATACATTTATGATAGTTGTATAAGGACTAAAAGTGCTGAATGGATAAAATTATTCGAGAGGGTGAAAGGAGAAGGTAGAATGGAGTTTACTCTGACTAAAGAACAAGCTCTGATACAGAAAATGGCACGGGATTATGCAGAGCAAAACATTGCCCCTATAGCTGAACAAATTGAGAAGGAGAACCAGGTTCCGGATGAGATATTGAAGGGATTGGCGGAGCTGGACCTATTTGGAATGGCTATGCCGGAAGCATATGGTGGGGCAGATGCCGGTTATGAAAGTTATGTATTGGCCATGGAACAAATAGCCCGAGTATCCAGTGGGCCGGCCGTGGCTATTTCCGCGCATAGCTTGGGGCTATCTGCCATATCCAGTTTTGGAACTGAAGAACAGAAGCAAAAATATATGCCGAAATCCTGCAGGGGGGAATATATAACTTCGTTTGCTTTTACTGAACCGGGAACTGGCTCAGATCCCAAACAGATTACCAGTACCGCAGTAAGAGAAGGTGATCACTATATTATTAATGGTACCAAACGTTTTATAACCAATGCTAATTATCCTGGACCGATAGTAACTTTCGTCAAAGATAGCGAGAGTGGGAGACCTACAGCTTTCATTATCGATAAATTTTGTGAGGGATATTCCATATCTGAACCCTGGGAAAAGGTGGGATGGCATGGAGGCGTACTCTGTGACGTATACTTACAAAATGTGAAAATACCAGTAGAAAATGTGCTGGGAGAACTGGGCAATGGCTATCCGGTCTTGCAGTATGGAATTGCTTTCGGCAAGATAGGCATGAATTCGGTTGCTTTGGGGACCACTTTAGCCGCTTTCGAAGAATCCGTAAAATATGCCAAGGAGAAAACCCATCGGGGTGAACCTATAGCCAAGTTTCAGGCGATTCAGTTAAAGATTGCTGACATAGCCATGAAATATGAGGTGTCGCGCTGGATGGCATATCGTTTGGGCTCCCTAGCTAACAAGCCCAAAAGCCCGGGTGATTTTGCTAAAGAAGCTGCTCTTTCCAAGGTTGTCATTGCCGAAAACGCAGTGGCAGCAGCGCGTATAGCCATGGATATACACGGTTCCTATGGTTTAATGGCCGATTACAAAGTCGCTCGCATTTATCGTGACGCCATAATGGGCCCCCAGGTAGAAGGGGTTATTGACATGCAGAAACTGATAGTGGCCGGTGCAATTCTAGCCTAGGATAATTGAATTTTATTAAATACTCACAAAGCGCTGGAGGTGCATCCTAATGGTTGAGGAAGCAATTGAGCAATTTGACGCTATAGTAGTGGGGGCGGGCTTAGCTGGTCTGGCCGCAGCTTACACCCTGGCCGGAGAGGGACTAGAGGTATTGGTATTAGAAAGAGGTGACTACCCGGGGGCTAAGAATGTTACCGGGGGACGTATCTATTTGAACCCGGTCAGGGAAATGTTCCCTGACTTGTGGAAAAAGGCTCCGTTAGAGAGATATATTGCCCATGAAGAAGTGTGCATCATGGATAAAGAACGTTCCATTAACGTGAGATATGACGGTCTGGAACTAGGTTTGGAACCCTATCAGAGTTACAGTGTCCTGCGGGGTAAGTTTGACAAGTGGTTTGCCAAACAGGCTGAGCGCAAGGGAGCTATGTTAGTGGTGAAAAGCCGGGTCGACGACGTTGTTATTGAGAATGGTAGGGTAGTAGGTGTTATGGCCGGGGGCGAGGCACTACGAGCCAATGTGGTGATCGCCTGTGATGGAGTATTATCCTTTACCGCTGAAAAAGCAGGACTGCGTAAAGGTGCTCAGGCCAAGAACTTTGCAGTGGGCTTCAAGGAAGTTATTGAGCTCCCGCGTCAGGTTATCGAAGACCGTTTTAACCTGGAGGGTGACGAAGGGGTAGCCCGTCTATACATGGGTGACGTAACCAAGGGGAAATTCGGCGGAGGTTTCCTGTACACCAACAAAGAAAGCATAAGCTTAGGGATCGTAGTGGGAATAAAAGATTTGATGGAAGAAGAACCCAAGATCGAGGCTCCCCAACTTTTGGAGGATTTCAAACAGCGCCCCGAAGTAGCCCGCCTGCTTAAAGGTGGAGAGACGGCAGAGTATTCGGCTCACGTGATACCCGAGGGTGGCTATAAAGTTATGGACAAGTTGTATGGGGATGGAATCCTGGTAGCGGGGGACGCTGCGGGGTTTTCCATGAACATCGGAGTGACTGTAAGAGGAATGGAATACGCCCTGGCTTCCGGTTATTTCGCGGCTCAAGCAGTAATAGAAGCTAAAGAAAAAAATGATTTCACCAGAGCTGGTCTGGCTACCTATGAAAACCTTTTGAAAAATAGTTTTGTGCTAAAAGATTTTATTAATTTTAAAGAATCTCTGGAAGTGCTGGAATATCCTCCGTTGTTCAAACATTACCCTGAACTGGCCGGTAATATTATGAAAGACTTATATGAAGTACCGGCTGGGCCAAAAGCAAGGCTATATCCTACCATCAAGAAACATATGAGTTTAGGTGAAATGTGGGCAATGTTACAGGTAGGTAGGAGGATGATGAAGATATGAGCATAGTAATGGGATTAAAAGCCAAACTGGGATTAGATGTATTTAAAGAAGACAAGGAATTCCACATAAAAATCAAAGCCGGCCACGAAAAAGACCCTCGCTTGAAAAACACTATACTAGTATGTCCAGCAGGTTTATACAGTGAAAACGACAATGGCGAAATAGTGATAAGCGTTGATGGTTGCCTGGAATGCGGCACCTGTCTATTGGTCTGTGGTCCGGAGGTCTTGGAATGGCATTATCCTAACGGTGGTGTCGGAGTGCAATTCCGCTTCGGATAAAAAGCGTGTGACCATTAAACTGGGCATTATATATTAGGAGGTTTTGAAAAATGAACATCGTGGTGGCCATGAAGCAGGTGCCGGATCTGCAACAAGTCAGGATTAAAAATCGGGAGCCGGTAATTGAAGGGGTGCCTTTCACCCTGGGTATAATTGATAAGAATGCGCTGGAGGCAGGTGTTCAGCTGAAAGAGGCTGCCGGCAGCAATTTAATAGTTGTATCCGCCGGGAATGAGGAAGTGGAAGAAACCATTAAAGAAGCCCTAGCGGCGGGAGCAGATGAGGCTTATCTGGTGTTGGACGATAAGCTTGACGGTATGGAAAGTTCTTTAACTGCCAGCTTGCTGGCGGCAACTATTCAGAAGATCGATGATGTGGGCCTGGTGCTCTTCGGAGAAGGCAGTGGGGACAACTACTCGGGGCAGGTAGGTTCAAGGGTAGCTGAAATATTAGGCTTACCCCAGGTGGGATACGTTAGTAAAATCGAGCTGGATGGAACGGTAGCTAGGATTACTCGTTCTTTAGAGGATTGTGAAGAATTGCTGGAGGTGCAGCTGCCAGTAGTAGTTACGGTTATGGGAGGCATCAATGAGCCGCGCATCCCTTCAGTAAGTCAGATATTAAAAGCGGGTAGGAAGCCCAAAGAGATATTGGATCTGGATGATCTGGACATAGAAATCGCTGAGGATAAAAAAATAAGCACGCTCAGCAACTTGGCACCTGAAACGGACCGTAAACGGGTGGCGGTTAAGAGCGTAACTGAACTGATAACAGTTTTGCAAGCCGAAGGATTCGTTGGGAGGTAATGAAATGGCAGGAATACTAATTTACAGCGAAAAAAGCAAACTAGCCCTGGAACTGCTCACTGCGGCCCGGCTGATTGCAAAAGGCACTGGTTTAAACATTAAGATACTGTGCATCAACAGTGATAAACAGGCAGAGGAAATGGTGGCCCAGGGGGCTGAAACTTACCATATTAAGGAGCAAAATCTTAACCTGGCCGACACAGCCGCTGTAGCATCGGCTCTGCAACAGGCTGCTGGAAAATTGGATGCCTCTATTGTGATTTTATCTTCCAACCGCAGAGGCAAGGAACTGTCTGGTCGACTAGCTCAGAAACTTGATGCTGGCTGCCTCAGTGATGTAACTAGTTTGCAGGTAAAGGATGGAAAAGTGCAATGTGCCCGGAATGCCCTTGGTGGAGCGACAATTGCTACCCAGCAAATTGAGACGGATATGCAGGTAATTGCTTTAGCGCCTCGTTCTTTTGAACCGGCGGGACTCCAAGATAGCGGCAGCTTGAAGGAAATGGCCATCGAGATCGAATCGTCGCTCATCAAGGTATTGGAAAGCAGGAGCAAAGCCGGGGATGCCGCTGATATAGAAGCAGCAGATATTTTAGTGGTGGTTGGACAGGGAATGGAACAGGGTGATATGGTGTTGGCAGAGAGCATAGCCAGAGCCCTGGGCGGAGAAATTGCTTGCTCTAAGCCCGTAGCCACTGATAAGAAATGGCTGCCGGAAGACCGAATAGTAGGTTTGTCAGGCAAAAAATGCAAACCACAATTGGCAATCATACTGGGTATTTCCGGACAGGTGCAGTTCAACGTAGGTATACGCGATGCTAATACTATAATAGCCATCAACAATGACGAGAACGCTTATATTCTGCAGATGGCCGATTACGCCATGGTGGCGGATCTCAAGGAAGTATTGCCCGAACTAAATAAGGCTCTGGGATATTAGGGATGGTTTGGGTGGAATGTAACTTACAAGGGTCAGAAATAATAGGATGAGATAGTAGATTGACGTGTTGTTGGAAAAACATTAGCATAATATATTAGTCTGATAATAAATAATATATTAACAAAGGAGTTTATCTGTGGATAATTTTACTACATTCTGGTGTTTTCGTCTGGCCGCCCTATCCCGTAAAATAAGCCGTAACTACAATAACCAGTGCGCAAAATACGGTATAACAGCTACCCAATCATTTGTGCTCTTTGATTTACTGGACAATGAAGGAAGTAATGTAAAGGACATTGCCTTCCGTATACAACTGGACAGCCCTGCTGTTACAGGCGTAATTGATCGGCTTTTTAAAGAAAGTTTGGTACAGAGGATAGAAGATCCTTCCGACCGACGTAGTTTGCAGATATTCCTTACCCCCAAAGGGCGGCAACTGGCCGAAGAATTACTGCCCGTAGGACAGGAATTCAATCGCTATATTAAAGACATTCTCGATCCGGATAAGGTGGAACTTTTTGAAAAATCATTATCTAGACTGGATCAGAACCTATAAAATGAGGGGGAAGCAAGGGGACGGTTCTTTTGCTTCCTTCCCAGGATCCAAAGAAAAGGAAGCAAAAGAACCGTCCCCTTGCTTCCGGTTATCTCGATAGATTAATACCGCAACAAAGCTGCCAACGATTCACCATCGGGGACTCTATCCGCTTCAACAACATAGACGGTTCCGCCGTTGATAATAGTCTGAATGGCAGTAAAGTCGAATAAATCTTCATCATCAAGTTCAGCTTCTTGGTGCATGTGGACCCCATTTATCTGAGGGTCAAATCTGCCCCATTGCTTAGCACCATCTGCCAGAAACAGTATTTCTACTTGTCCATTGTAGGCTGCTGGAGCAGCCTCGCTTATATCGTGTGTGGTTAGTCCCGTACCCTTAAAAGGACCATAGTAAGTTATGGCTTCCTGTTCGGCTTTATGGAAATAATGTTCTACAAGTGGCCAGGCCAGGGTCTGCAAATCTTCCGCACAGAGTTCCTCTGGATTACCTGGAACCCCTTCATCAGCTAAATAAGCATAGGTATTTGCTTCCCTGTAAATAGAAAATAGAAACTCGACTCCTACCAGTACCAGAGGAGCCTTTTCATCTCGCAGCAAATCATATAAACCCCGGTCAATCAATTGGAAATACCGTAAAATGTTTGGTTTGGTATCGTCGTTACCTACCCCGTGGCCATGAAATATAGTTGCTTCTGCTTTATTATTAGTTCCTACCAGGTTAGTGCTGTGGGATTGAACCTGCCTCTCGGGGTCATCATAGTCATCATACTTAAGAGCTTCGGCCAGACTATGAGGAATATTATCGAGTTCTATTTCTCTTACACTGGCACGAGTACACTGCAGCACCCGGACAGCGTTTTGGCTGAGGGCCAAAACATAAAACAATCCATCCTCGCTTAGCAAAGGAAGAAGCGGTTTTAAATGAAAGCGCTTGCCAATCTGCAAAAATTCGTCAACCATCACCGGAAGGTAGTAGTAATAGAACATGTCTGCTGATAGAAATATAGCCAGTCCATCCCGCTGCTGCTGCCAGAATTGATTATTGAGTACTAGTTCTTGAACTGGTTCCAATAAGCGTTTAGCTTCAGGGGAGCGCATTCCGCTGCTTATTAAACGTCGCTCAGCTTCTACTAGCAGATTTTTCAGCCTGATTCGTCCCTGCCGGATTTCGCTTCCTGCTCGGTAGGTAGGCATATAAATGGTAATACAGATATCATCTTGCTTTTTCATCAGAGTCATTAAATCTTCTCTGGTTAATAAGTTCATTTTATAACCTCCTCATCTTGTAATTATCTTGCCCCGCTAGACTATTTTTTTACCCTTAAAATAAAAAATCGCAGTTGACTGATTATGCGACATAAGAAGAGTTGTCATTCCGTGTTGTGGGCGTGTTGTGGGGACGGTCCTTTTGACACGCCTCGCCGGTTCCTATTTGGCGTGTCAAAAGGACCGTCCCCACAACACGCTATTACAGTCAACAGCAAAATCCCGTTCTCCCGTTTATCGTTATTAGAAATATCATCAGTTTATTTGCTGCGCATCATCCATTAACTGCGAAACTTGAGTTTACACTTATTGTGAAAGTGTAGTTTCATTCATTGCGTAGTATAAGGATAACCCATAATTTTATAATGGATGTAAATATTAGGCGCAGATTATATTGGCTTCATAAAGCCCACTAATGTTATAATTAACCAAAGTGGTCGATTGATTTGTTAAGAAGTGACTGAAATTAGCAAGTAATTGTATGAAATTTGGTTGGTGTATTATTGAGGAGGTTAAGGAATGAAAAAGAAGATATGGAGTTACTGTTTAATGCTAGCTATGGTTTTCCTTCTTGTAGGTACGGGATCTTGTATAGCAGCAAACCAGGTGTTTAAAGATGCGCAAGCTCACTGGGCCAAAGACTATATCAATCAGCTTTCGAGCCTGGGCTATGTTTTGGGAAATCCGGATGGTACTTTTAAACCGGATAAAAGTATGACCAGAGCGGAATTTACCAGTCTTCTAATTAGTTGCATGGGAATTACTCCTAGCGACAAAACCAGCCGTTATTTTACCGATACCGCTGGTGATTATTGGGCATTAGCAGCGATAAATGAGGCAGCCAAGCTCGGCATACTGGAGCCCAAAGAATACTTAAATAAATCAAATAATAAGTCAGAGTTGGTACCTGAAGGCGCAATTAAACGCAGTGAAGCATGTGCCATGTTGGTTCGTGCCCTGGGCAAGAGTGCCACTAGTGCAATGACCACCTTTAAAGACAACGATAAGGTACAACTTAGCATGTACCGTGGCTATATTAAAACAGCAGCAGATTTGGGCCTTATGTCAGGCTACTCCAACGGTAATTTTGAACCTTTTAACGACCTGCCACGAGGTCAAGCTTGTACAGTCTTATACAAATTTTTGGCCCAGCAGGGTAAAGTACCGGCCATACCGACTACTTCCACTGTGACTTCCCCGGTCACCACTGGGACTACTGGCAGTATAAGATACGTGTCTATAGGAGATGATCTGTACGATACTAACACGGTTCCCATATCTTTTATAGTGAATTACATAGAAGTACCGGTTAAGTCTATGTCCATCAACAGCTCTAGTATAAATGTTAATAACACATATACCTTTGAAATGGACAGTGATAGCAACAACCCGGATATTGTCATCAATAATATACGTTATGGCATTGACAAGGTTACAGTAAGTGGAGATAAGCTGGTGGTTTCATCGGGCTATCGTAAAATTTTTAAATTTAAAGCGGGGGATTACGGCTATAACAGCGATTATGTCAGCTTATTTGTTAAATCTGCCAATCAGGGTTATTACCTTTCGGATATGGGAATTATTGATGAATATAAAGTGAAGGTTGGCAGCCAGACATATAATCTAAGCACTGATAAGATTACCATTGCCACCAATGCCTCCGGAGGCTCTACAGGAAAACGTAATTTTTATGATATTAAGAAAATTGAACTGACCCAACAAGACACCGTAATGCAGTTGGAAGCCACCGACTCGGTACTCATGGAGCAACTGGGTATTTCTGATATTGCCGCCATTTTTGTTGATAATACTACTATTGCTTTAAACAGCATTAACAACCTTGACTTTATTATAGGTGGAAAAAAATGTGCTCTCTCTGAAGTCACCATTGATGGTACCGGGAATTTTTGTGGAGGTGAAAGGGATAAGGTGTATCCCTATAACCAGGTAATGATGATCGTTGACGATATGCAGTATAAAATAAATATGCTGAATATTAACAAATCTAAATTCATCTTTTACTGCGATAAGGGCAGCAGCCAGGAATGGGTTATAGTAGATGGTGAATACTATAATGCTGCTGATGTTAAGATTATTAAAGGAACTTCTATTTACGATTTAGATCAAGCCATGGTAGTGCAACGTAACCTGATACGCATAGATAACAGACAGTACACCTTGGATTCTGATTTTAAATGCCGGGTAGATAATAAAATATATACTATTAATGAAATCCATTATAATTCTACTGAGCAGGCCACCGTCATAGATATCGGGTCTCTGGCAGATACTACCCTAGCCAACCAACCGCTTGAAGTTGTATTCTTCCAAGGTAATTCCAGATACCAGGAAGGGACCAACGACGTTACTATCTATACTGGCAGCAAGTGGGTAACTTTTGATCAGATATTTATATCTGATTCTTCCCATTTCACTTACCAGGATACAAGTTATAAACTGATTGAAGCCAAGATTAAGATAGATGACAAGGAGTTTGAAGTAACAGATACCTCTTGGCATGGAAAAACTCAGGTACTGGATATATACATTGAAGAACTATAAATAAGCTTGGTTTTCCGCATTATTAAAATCGATTAATAACTCAGAAAAGACGAAACCCCTTAGCAGGGCTATAAAGCCACGCTAAGGGGTTTTAAATTCATTATTATCAACCTATCGAAACAAGCGCGAAAACTTTTTGGGTACTTCCGTTTCAAAGCTTAACAACTCACCAGTCACAGGATGCTTAAAAGAAAGAATATGGGCATGCAGGCCAAGTCGACCGATTGGGTTGGTGGTTGATCCATACTTTTTATCACCGATTATACTGTGGCCCATATCTTTCATATGAACTCTAATCTGATTCTTTCTCCCAGTTTCCAGCCTGATTTCCAGTAGAGAGTATTTAGGTACAGACTGTAGCACTTGGTAATGAGTTATTGCTTCCAGGCCATCTCCGCTTATCGAACTCGAATACATTAGCTTGGTTTTAGTTTCCTTTAACCAGGATCTGACGGTACCGTCCATCTTTTCCACCTGACCCTCAACTACCGCGATATAGGCACGATCAACCACGATCTCTTTCCATGCATCCTGCAATAAATGTTTTACTTCTTCGTTTTTAGAAAAGAGCATTACCCCTGAGGTATCTCTATCAAGACGATGAACAATAAATATTCGGTTTTCCTGATTATCGCGCCTGACATACTCTGTTAACTGGTGATAGGCAGTATATTGCTTTTCACTATCTGAAGCAATAGATAGCAGTCCGGCAGGCTTATCAATGACTATTATTTCGGAGTCTTCGTAGATTATTTTTAAGCCTTTGATTTGGTCCTCATCTCTTACTAGGGACCAGTTAATAACAACTTCCTGTCCTACCCGTAACAAATGATTATATTGGGTAACAACCTTCTCGCCAACTAGAACCTGACGGTGGGTCAATAACGATTTAATATTATTACGTGCCTTATTGGGCATTTTTTCTATTAGAAATTGCATTAACTCCATCGGTTCCGATACCAGTAGACGAGTCTGCCGTTCCTTTCCTGTTTGCTTACCCCGTTGCCCATAGCTATATGTGTCCATAAAATCCTCCTTGATTAATTCCAAGTAAACCTATTATAACCAAAAGCCGTGCTTTTCCGTAATTTCTTTTAATTTTATAAAAAAAAGCTTTTGCGAATTAAGTATAATCATTCACAAAAGCTATATTTATGTTCCATTATCACGCCCTTGCTGTGGGGTTTACTGCATGGGTTGGGAAAAATTCTGATTCTGCTGTTGCTGTACGGCTTGTTTTCCCTGTTCAATCATCTGCTGTTCGTTGGGGTTCAGCATGAAAATAAGTTGTTGCAATTCACCCACATGCTGTCGTTCCTCGTCCGCAATATGTGCTAAAACCTTCTTTACCCTGGTATCAGATATTGCCATGGCATGAGCTTCATAACCAATAATCGCTTCCAGTTCACCGGCCATATCAACCCGTAAAGCCTGGAGAATTTCATCATTTGACAATTGACGGGGCACATTAGCAACAAATGGATCGCCTAATAGTGCTATTGTAATCACTCCCTATTATTTCGTTTACACTATTATTCGTCGCTTACATCAAAAGTATGTGCCGGTGGTAACGAAACATTTTCTGAATCTTCTTCACGAATAGCAGCACGCTGGCGTTTTAATATCCAAGCCACGACCCTATCACGTTCCCCAGCCAGGACATTCCCAAATTTGACAGATACGTTATACATGATAATGTCTTGGCTAGTTTCTTCAACAACTCTAACCGCTCGTCCGGTTAAGGATAGGTTTTTACCTTCACCTGTATCCAGAAAAATCAATATTTCATCATCAGTATTTAGGGCCTCAGCAGTAATAAAGCAAAGCCCATCTCCACTAATGTCCACCAGTCGATCTTTTTTATAATCCTTTTCTTTAGCTTTCTCAGCTTGTGCGCTCAGAATCCACTGAAACTCTGCATTAGTTCGTAATCTAAACCATTTGCGATTATGTTGTTGCCCAGGAAGCGAACGTGCAACCTGTTTTTGGCGTTCTTTATATAATTTATAAGAATTGCGTTGAGCTTCTTCTTCACGAGCTCCGTACCAACGAAAAACCAGTACTGTACCAATGATAATTAGGATAAATAGTATGAGAATCGAAAGACCACTCGTACTGAATAATTGATCGTTGCCCAGGTTATTGTTCAGTCCCTGGGACAACTCATTATAGGTCATACCCTCCATGCGATACACCTCCTTGGACGCGCTATATTTCATTAGCTTTCCTGCATGGGTTATATCGGTTGTTGATATTAATATAATAACATTTAGCCCTCGGTATGTTCCATTGTTTTTTGCCTTTTCTGGCTAAGAAAGCCAATAATACCGGGTAAAAGGGAAATAAAAATAATGCCGAAAATAACCAGGGTAAAATTCTTTTCCACCACTGGAACATTACCAAAGAAATAGCCACCTGATAGGAAGAGTAATACCCATGCCACGCTCCCAGTAATATTGTAAACTAGGAAAGGAGCGTATCTCATCTGCCCTATACCAGCTACAAAAGGAGCAAAAGTACGAATAATGGGAATAAAGCGTGCGATAATAATGGTCTTACCACCGTGTTTCTCATAAAATTCATGGGTGCGTAAGAGGTATTCCTTTTTTAGGAAGCGCAGCTTTTCTTTTTCAAATACCTTCGGGCCGACAAATCTGCCAATTTGATAGTTGACTACATTCCCCAATATGGCGGCAGTCATAAGAACACTTCCGATGGTGAGCAGATTAATTTCTCCGCTGGCAGCTAGTGCACCCAAGACAAAAATCAAGGAGTCGCCTGGTAGAAAAGGGGTAACAACCAAGCCGGTTTCGCAAAAAATAACCAAAAAGAGGATTAAGTAGGCCCACATTCCGTAATTATTTATTATTTCAGTAAGGTATTTATCAAGGTTTATTAGAATGTCTAATAGAGTAAAGACTACGTTAGCATCCATTATCTTTTCCTTTCAAGCTTTATCCTTAAATTCTAGATTCCCCTTTTGTAATTCTAATTCAGTTTAAAGTATATGTTTTACCCCGTCAATGATAGTCATTGTGCATGGAGGCCGGAAAGATTTATACTAGGCGCAAAGGGCATGATCACATATTGCTATGCGTGCCATTGATGGTATAATCAATACATAATAATGGATATGTAATTTCTGTTAAAGAGGTGTATAGTGTTTGAAGCTATTTTGTTTGATCTAGATGGTACTTTGCTGGACATTGATATGGGTTTTTTCCTGCCTAAGTACTTTGGGGAAATGGGAAGGAAGGCAGTATCCCAGGGCTACCTTGATCCCAAGCGTCTGGTTGATCAGTTACTTCTTTCTACCGATGTAATGATCAATGATCTCAGTCCCGAAACTACTAATGAAGAAACCTTTATGCAAGATTTTTTGAGTAATCTGGAGGCCGACGAATTAGAGATGCGAGCCTTCTTTGATGAGTTTTACCTTAGCGGGTTTCCCCGTCTGCAAGAGTACTGTAGTCCTTTTGGGGGCGTGCCGGAGATGATGGCCGGAGTTTTTGAACGAGGAATTAAAACGGTGATTGCAACCAATTCGGTATTTCCTTTAAGAGCAATCCAGTCCCGCCTGGATTGGGCTGGAGTGGGGAAATTTCCTTATGAACTCATTACCAGCTATGAGAATATGCACTACTGTAAGCCTCATCCACAGTACTATCAGGAAATAGTGCAATGCATAGGGGCAGATCCATCGAAATGCTTGATGGTCGGCAATGATACCCAGGAAGATCTTGCCGCAGGGATGATTGGTATTAAGACATTTCTGGTGGAGGATCGTTTGATTGACAATGGAAACAGCCCCTATCATCCAGATTGGCAGGGAAGTCTCCAGGATCTTTTTCAATTTATTAAGAAAATGAAATAGGGATGATTATACCCATCATATGTAATACTAAGGGTGAATGTTTTAAACCTTGAGTTAAGTTAGCATTTTGATCATAGACCTATTTATTGATAGTTACTTATTGAAAAGTTAAAATATGCATATGCCTAAAGGGCTTGTTGCTGGAGGGAACATGGGTTATTACTTCCAGTTATGCGAAATAAGTTGTAACCAAAAGCAATTTCTGGTAGAGTTTATAGGGTTGAACTCAAACTTATGGCTGGGCTAATTGTCACATTAGCATCTAAAAAAGAATTATTGAATAAGCTTCATAAAAAGAACAAAAACTCAATAAATTAGAGGAAGGGGTATTAAGCTTTGTTTGAAGGTTGGTTATTTTATACGCTCACGGTTGTTGTGACCTTATCAGAAGCGTTAGTTTTCTTGGTTTTATTTTATTACTATTATATATCTGTCTATGGTTGGCGGAAGCACGACGAGGAAAAGGACTTTAATCCCGAAAAGAGATTTGCTCTCATAACGGCTGCACACAACGAAGAAGCCGTTATCCGTTATCATCTTGATAGTCTTAAACAGCTCAATTATCCTGTAGAGTTATTTGATATATATGTAATAGCTGATAATTGCACAGACAACACCGCAGCGGTTGCCCGCCATGAAGGGGCCAATGTATTCGAGCGATTTTCCCCCCAAAAAGGCAAAGGTTGTGCTTTGGAATGGATGTTTAACGAAAAATTATTTACTATGGAAGATGAGAAGTACGATGCCATTTGTTTGTTTGATGCCGACAATGTAGTTTCCTCTAATTTTTTACTGGAAATGAACTCGAAATTAAAGAAGGGCTTCCGCTCTATTCAAGGCTATTTGGATACCAAAAACCCCAACGATTCATGGGTAACAGCCTCCTATGCTACTGCTTACTGGTCGATGAACCGTATGTGGCAGTTGGCTCGCTTCAACAAGGGATTATCCAACGCTCTAGGTGGTACTGGAGTTTGCTTGGAGTATAAACTGCTCAAGGAGTATGGCTGGGGTGCTACTTGCCTGACCGAAGACCTGGAATTTACTATGAAACTATTGCTTAACGGCATTAAAACCTCCTGGGCGCATGAAGCTAAGGTATATGATGAAAAACCAGTCCTTTTCTCCCAGACTTGGCGCCAGCGCACTCGTTGGTTGTCGGGTCATTGGAACGTGGCTTTACGCTATATGATTCCTCTGGTAAAGAAAGGAATCAAGGAAAAGAAATGGTATCCCATAGACGGAGCTATATACTTATTTCAGCCATTCGCGATTACGATCATGCTGTTTAATTTCATAATGGGCGCGGCTTATGCCTGTTTTCCGCAGCAGCCGCTTTTTGCCACGCCGTTTTCCGGTTTAGCACCAGCTTGGGTCTGGTGGTCGTTAGCGGTACTGGGATACTGCTATCCTATGCTGGGATTGATATTGGAGAAGGCTCCTCGCAAGGCCTACTTTTATTACATCACTTACCCATTTTATGGGCTTACATGGTTCCCGGTAACCGTTTGGGGATTGTTCCAGCGCAACAACCAGGGAGAATGGGCCCATACCGCGCACAACCGGGGTATTTCCATTAGTGCTATAGAGTCATCTGATAAAGTTGAGGAAAATGACATTCAGCCTAAACCAGTACCAGTTCAGCAACAGCAGAAGGGCAAAGGGGCTAGTGTGCGAAGAACTTATGCTGCCTATGCTACGTTGGTAACCCGTGATGAAAAAAGTAGTAAGCGCGAACCGATCAGTGATGTCACTGGGAGGGCAGTTTATCCTACGTTAGTGGGAAGTAATAAGTCGGCTTCGATATTAAAACCGGTGGAAGTGGTTAAGGCTACTATAAGTCAGGAGAAACGTTCTCAAGCTACTGCAGGCGGTAAAAATTTCGGGTAGGAAGTAAGGGCTTGTCACGTGGTAAATGTGTCATCTACTTCGGTATGCTTGATACAGTTATTCTGTGACAAGCCCTAAGTGTAAAACGGAAAGTATTGAAAGAGGCATAGATTAAGTGGAACCGTTTAAGCCGTTATAACTTGCCAGCTATTTTTCTGTGCATAAGCGAGAAGTTGTGGATCAGGATTAACTGCTACTCTTTCACCTACTAATTCCATTACCCACACATCAGCATAACTATCCCCGAAGGCTCGGCTATCTTTCCAATCTATTTCTTCACCCGAAAAGGCCTCTAACAAAAGAGAACGCTTACTTTTTCCATCGATAAAAGGAGTGCCCTTGAGGTCAAATACACCATCGTTATAAGCAAGTTCAGCCCCGATTACGGTATCGATTCCTAATTCTCTGGCAACTATTTTAAGCAGGTCAGAATAAGCTCCAGAAAGAAGCACGCAATGGAAACCCTGTTCTTGAGCTCTTTTGATCTCTTGGAGAACGAGGACATTAAATATATTACATAACTCAGGATAGGCCTGGAGAAAAAATTCTTCAATTTCCTTCTGAGTCATCTTATTAAAAAGTCGATTGAACCTTTTAAAAGCCAGGCCCTTCATACTCTCTCTGGGCAGGAATTTAGCCTTATAAAGCAACAAAACCGGAGCAATTGAAAGCAATGTGATTATATAGCGGGTTCTAGAGCGTTTTTGACGATTCCATTCTTTTCCCAAACACGGTAGAGTATCTTTTGTTAGTAGAGTTCCATCAAAATCAAAAATAGCCAGTTTCATTATGTTCCTCCAATACGCTCTTTCGAACCAGTTTATGGCAGTACAAATTATAATTATATCACTAATTTTCAACTTGGAGACAAAGAACTGCGATTCGCTTTTGTCAACGGCCTGAGCCGTGGGATTATTTCCACGGCTTGAATATTCGGTATGGTGTCGGAGATTCTATTAAGGGACTATCAAGAAATAAACCAGTCATTTACTCCGGTATTTTTCGCGTTATACTTCGTTATCAAAACGCGACAATACCCCCAGTATTGCCACGCTTTGCAACATTATTGGCGACCGCTAGGGAGCACCAGTAGTACCCGGAGGGTGACGCCTTGTATAGCGCCAAAAATCCTCGGAGATATTCTGCCTGGTTTATTCCTTGACAGCCCCTATAAGGCAAATTTGGTCAGTCTGAAAGGAGAAAAACATGGAGATCAAACCTATCAATAAAAAGCTTAAGCTTTATGGTTTCAATAATCTTACTAAGACTCTAAGTTTTAACCTATATGATATATGCTATGCCATCAGTCAAGAACATAGTCGAGAATACATCGAATATGTTGATGAAGAGTATAATGCAGAAAGATTGACCAAGATTCTTACTGATGTAGCCAAAATAATAGGAGCAACCATTCTTAATGTAGCCAAGCAGGATTACGACCCTCAGGGGGCCAGTGTTACCATCCTTATTGCAGAGGATGAAAGCCGTTCTGAAGGTCGCAGTGATAGCAATAGAGAATCACCAGGTCCTTTACCGGAGGCGGTAGTTGCTCATTTGGATAAAAGCCATATTACTGTACATACTTATCCTGAAAGCCATCCTGACAAAGGAGTAAGTACTTTCAGAGCTGATATTGATATATCTACCTGTGGTCATATTTCACCCCTTAAGGCACTTAATTACCTGATACATATTTTTGGTCCGGATATTGCTATTATTGATTACCGGGTTAGAGGTTTTACCCGAGATCTCGATGGTAAGAAGTATTTTATTGATCATAAGATTAATTCCATTCAGAACTATATAGCCAATAAAACCCGTAATCTCTATCAAATGATTGATGTAAATGTCTATCAGGATAACATTTTTCATACCAAGATGTTGTTAAAGGAATTTGATTTGGACAATTATTTATTTGGAACAGCTAAACAAGATCTCAAAACTAGAAAAAAGTATAAGATAAAACAACAAATCAAGAAGGAAATGATGGAAATTTATACGGGAAAGAATATCCCTGATTAGTAATACAAATAAAGACAAATAACTCGGGGTCTGACCCCGAGTTATTTGCCTACATTTTGAATCGGTAGCCTACTCCCCAGATGGTTTCGATATATTGAGGGTTAGAGGGGACTAACTCTATTTTCTCTCGCAATTTACCTATGTGGACGGTTACGGTAGCAATATCGCCCAGGGAGTCCAGTCCCCAAATCCGTTCGAATAATTCTGTTTTACTAAAAACCCGGTTGGGATTGGAGCCTAGTAACACTAGTAAATCGAATTCTTTGGCAGTAAGGTTGACTTCTACATTGTTTATATAAACCCGATGGGAAGTCTTATCAATGTGCAGACCTCGGATGCTTATCTCATCATTTTTGGGTGTGATATTTCCGCGTAATCGTTCATAACGGGCCAGGTGGGCCTTGACTCTGGCCACAAGTTCTCCTGGGCTAAATGGCTTTATAATATAATCATCGGCACCTAATCCCAGACCTCGTATTTTGTCTATATCTTCTTTGCGAGCGGAAACCATCAGGATAGGGATATCTTTTACCGTGCGCAGCTGGCGGCATATTTCAAATCCGTCTATTTTAGGCAGCATTAGATCGAGAATAATTAAATCGTAATCCACGCTTAGAGCAGCTCGTAAACCGGTATCTCCGGCCGACTCGATATCCACGGAGAAGCCATTAATCTCCATATAGTCTCTTTCCAGTTCGGCGATGCTGGAGTCATCCTCGATTATTAATATCTTCTTCATCACTCTACCTTACTACCTTTCTTTAAAGTGAAAAAGATGCTGGTTCCCACGCCTTCCTCACTTTCGGCCCATATCCTCCCACCATGTTCTTCAATGATTCGTTGGGCAATGGAAAGTCCTAATCCACTGC
>JAQUUV010000222.1 GCA_028693695.1 Syntrophomonas sp. | reverse complement strand
AGTAATTATCAACCCAATGCCTATCCAACCATGCAGAGCAGGGTTCAGAGCAAATCTGACTCCGCTGTTTTTACGGTCGATAATTCTGATAACGCGGCTAAAGATATTTGGGCGGAACTGGGCAGTAAATATGACATTTGCCACGCCACTTTTGATGAATTATGTGAAATAGCTACCACTTTATATAAGAAAGGAGCAATATCCGGAGGCGACTGTGCCATCATGACTTTTGATTGGAAAAGAGCTGCGGACGATTTAAGGAAAGACCATCCGGATGTAATGGCTGATTTAAATTTGGTCCCTGCAGATTCGGAGGGCCGAAGAGATTGGATTGCCGAGTTTGATGCCCGGGCTAAACGTGATTTTCGCTCTGGAAACGATTTGGGTTATATAGAAGACCAGAAACTGGCTGACATACTTAGGCAGATAAGCCGGGAAAAGTCATAGACACAAGGGGACAGGGTTATTGATATATTTAATCCGGTATGTATCAATACCCCCGTTCCTGTTAGTAAAATTTATTTGAAAGGAATTACTTAATTCAATATTGCGGGGAGATGAAAATATTGAAGGTTAATG
Organism: Syntrophomonas sp.; assembly: GCA_028693695.1. GTDB lineage: Bacteria > Bacillota > Syntrophomonadia > Syntrophomonadales > Syntrophomonadaceae > PHAA01. The sequence goes on along the minus strand of JAQUUV010000222.1, from coordinate 3,227 downwards.
CAAACAATTATCAACCCAATGCCTATCCAGCCCTACAGAGTAGGGTTCAGAACAAGTCTGACTCCGTAGCTTTTACGATTGATAATTCGGGTATTGTAGCAGAAGATGCATCTAAAGATATTTGGACGGAGTTAGGCAATAAATATGATGTTCACAATGCGACTTTTGATGAATTATGTGAAATATCAAATAAACTATACTCTGCTGGACAAATATCATTAGGTGATCATGCAATAATGACTTTTGATTGGAAAAGAGCTGCGGACGATTTAAGGAAAGACCATCCGGATACAGTGGCCGATTTAAATATAGTCCCTGCGGACTCAGAGGGGCATAGAGATTGGATTGCCGAGTTTGATGCCCGGGCCAAACGTGCTTTTAGCCAAGGAAATGATGTCGGTTATATACATAACCAGAAACTGGTGGACATACTCCGTCAGATAAGCAGGGAAAAGTCATAAGAGTATGGCTACCCCTAGTAATGCAGAGTAGCTGATACTATAAGAGGTTGTACATAAATGATATGCTCCCGCAAAGTAGACAACAATCAAGGGGACGGTCCTGTTGATCGAGCTGAAATGGTGTGGTATTTTTGAAGGAAAAGGTAGAAGGAATGAAATATGCTATGCCAAGAACAGTCCGAGTGAAAAGCAAAACCGGCATTTATCATATAATAGTTTGAGGAATTAACCGACAGGATATATTTCACGATGAGGAAGATCGAAAAAGATACCTTGATACCTTAAAACGAATAACAGTAACACCGGGGACACTACTAGTGCGTAGCAGGAGTGTTCCCGGTGTATCTTCGTGGTAGGTCATCAAGTATTCAGGGTGATCCTTCAGCCTTTTACTCTGCCTTTTGCCCGGCAAAATGCTCCTTCACAAAACCGGGCGCATCAGCATCAGAAAAGCCTCCCGATAAAAAATTACCGTTTTTGAGCACAAAAAACATATTGTATGTCGGTTGCTCAGCAGACGTATAATTGCGCAAACATATTTCCAGTTGGTCAAGATCCGTGATTTTAAGAATGCCAGGCTTTTTTTCCAAATCTTGAATAATAGACAGGGTTGACATAACCTTAACCTTAGTTATTGCTATGTCTTTACCAGTATTAGCCGGGTTTTTGTCTACGATGGCGTAGGCAATATCTTCACCAGGAATTATACGGGCCTGATCATATAGACCGTTCTTTTTAAGCCACTGTTCGAAATTAACAAAGGATTTATTCCAGCTCAGGTTATAACTGGCATAATGATGTTGGTCACCTATAAATATTTCGATGTCAGCCCAGCTAGGTCGATTATTGGTCATCTCTTCATAGGTCTGATTGAGCTTATCTTTCTGCAAGGCTTCTATGGCCTGTCTAATATGTTCTGGAGTAACCAGCTTCACGTTCTTATTAGTATCGCGCACATTAATATATATCATATTAATCATAGCCGGGTCTATTCTAAGAATGTCATTACGCAGAGCTTTATATTCACTTGCTTCATAAATGGGTTTTAATGTTTTGGCATACATAGGGGTAGTAATTGAATACTCGCGGTATACTCGTTGGCCATTTTTCAGATTATAGGCCAAACAAACCTTCTCATACTGGAGTTTTCTATTATCGGAGAAAAGGCTGCCTTTTTCTGCTCCCTTATTGGCAATTATCTCCTGGTGCAGTGAATAGATGTTAGCCAGGTTATCTGCTTCTGTATAAACTGGCATGGGCCTATCTGGTCGGGTCTCAAAGTAAGCATCATTGTTTTCTGGATAGATAGCCCGGGGTCTATTTTTTTCGTATAAAGAATAAAAAGAATTATCCATGTAGACGCTTTCCACATCAGCCAGTGCAGGCAGTCTTTTTTCATAACCCACGAAATCAATATGCAGCCCAGCTAATAACATGATAATAATGAGGGAATATGCTCCGTAGCCCTTAAGTATTTTGAAATTGAAAACATGTAGTGACTTGGTAAGTAATATTTCGCATAGGAAATAAGCCAGGAGCGAACCCAGGAAATAACCGATATACGTCCAACCCATGCTTTCGTTTTGAGTACCATAAAAATAACTGCCGAGCATTAGCATGCTGCAAAAGGTTACCCCATATTTAAAAACTGGACTGAGCAGGTCAAAGGTTATAGCATTGCCGGCTGCTTCCAGCTGACGACGCTGATAAAAAAATCTGCCTGCCAAGTACAAAGCGATGCAGACCAATAGATAAGCAGTTATTTCTGCAGCCTGGAGGGCATAACTGGAAATATCGGTAAGTCTCAGCAGAGGAGAGAGGTTTATGTTATGTGAATAGTAGCTATAGGCGAAACCATGAGTGTACATCTTCATATTGTGCAGCAACAGCTCTAATAGCCCCGTGGGCAGCAAGAGCAGGATATAGCTCAACACTCCCTGTACGGCAGACATGCCGGTAAACATGCCGGTGACCACACTGGTCATGAAAAAGAGCAGGTTAAAAAGCAGGCTAATACCCAGCCAGATTAGTATATGCAGACCAGTGACGGTTCCTATCCCTAATCCGGCAATTACTGCCCAGGATACCAACGCAGTAATAATGAGAGGTACAAACAGAGAGATGATACCAGCAGTTATATGAGTATTATATAGGGTTTCTCGTTTGATGGGCAGAGAATGTGCCATATCAGTGGCCGGGCTGGTTTGAATATATCGAAATAGCAATAAGCCGGTTAGTACAGGAACTAATATTAACAGCATTAACTGTAAAGGCGAACTCTGATCAAACAGAAATATACGCAAATACTTATATAGATCATTCATACTAGCATTCTCGGCCTGGCTATGCATCATTAAGATTTTTAAGGGGATACTTAAAAGCAATGCCAGGAGATAAGCTGCACCGATCCAACCGAAGCTTTTAAAATCATTGCGTAGTATACCGAGATTAATACAGGACGTTTTTGATTTCATAACCATTATCCCCCATTTCATAAATGAATATTTCCTCCAGGGTGAGGGGCAGTATATCCAGAATAGCTGGGTGATAGCTTTGTATGCGCTGAATTATTTCGTCATGGGCTCCCCGCACAATTAGAATCAGCACGCTGCCCCTTTGTTCCTGATAGAGAGCCTGCATATCTTGCAGCAGAGTGGGGGGGATTTCTCCGGCAAAGGCGACTTGAATCTTATGCACATCGGCTTTCAAATCGTCCAGGTCCTTCTGGATAAGCATTTTCCCCTGATGCAAAATGCCAATATAATC
>JAQUUV010000022.1 GCA_028693695.1 Syntrophomonas sp. | reverse complement strand
TTAACGGTGATAAAGCCATTGTGCATCCAGTATTTGACGAAAGGTTTGCCGGTATAAGCTTCAGCCTGAGCGATTTCATTCTCATGATGGGGGAATATCAGGTCTGCTCCTCCCCCGTGAATATCCAGGGTCTCTCCCAGGTATTTCATGGACATGACTGAACACTCGATGTGCCATCCTGGTCTTCCTAAGCCCCAAGGGCTATCCCATGAAGGCTCTCCGGCTTTGGCCTTTTTCCATAATGCAAAATCCACGGGTTCTTCTTTGCGTTCATCTACTTCCACCCTGGCTCCAGCCAGCATGTCGTCCAAGGAACGGCCCGAGAGTTTACCATAACCGGTAAAAGCTCTCACCCGGTAATATACATCTCCGTCCACTTCATAAGCAAAGCCCTTTTCCATCAGCTTGGCAATTGCCGATGTTATTTCCTCAATGTGCTGACTAACCCGAGGGTGTACATCGGCCCGTGCTATTCCAAGTGCATCGGCATCTAGGAAATACTCTGCGATATAGCGCTCAGCTAGTTTTATCGGATCATCACCCTCTTCACGGGCACGGTTAATAATCTTGTCATCCACATCCGTAAAATTCTGTACATAGCGAACCTGATAACCCCGAAAGGCCAGGTAGCGCCTAACCGTATCAAACACCACCAGAGGGCGGGCGTTTCCTAAATGGATATAATTATAGGTAGTAGGGCCGCACACATACATATTTACCTTATTGGGCTCAAGAGTTACCAGCTCTTCTTTTCTGCCATTTTGAGTGTTGTATATCTTCATCCTGAGAAGCCTCCTTTTGAAATGATTCCAACCTTTTTTCTAATTCATCTATCTTTGCCTGCATGGCGGACAGTATGTCAGCCACCGGGTCAGGCAGGAGGTTATGATCCAAATCCACCTCGGTAGATTCATTTTCAACCTTGACTCCATCCCGGGCAACAATGCGTCCCGGCACACCAACCACCGTACAATTTGGGGGCACCGCCTTTACTACTACCGATCCTCCCCCGATTTTAGCATGGTCACCTACAGTAAAGGAACCTAGAATCTTGGCCCCAGCGCTTATGGTTACATTATTGCCAATAGTGGGATGCCGTTTTCCTTTTTCTTTGCCTGATCCTCCCAGTGTCACTCCCTGGTAGAGAGTAACATTGTCCCCTATCTCGGTGGTCTCACCTATAACGATTCCGCTGCCATGGTCTATGAAAAGCCCTTTGCCAATGATGGCACCGGGATGAATTTCTATCCCAGTCAGGAAACGGCTGAAATGGGATACCAAACGAGCCAGAAAAAACCACTCCTTTTTATAAAGGAAATGAGACAGCCTATGGTATATTATGGCATGAAATCCTGGATAGCAGAAGATGACTTCCGCTACACTGCGTGCCGCCGGATCTCGTTCAAATACTACTCGCATCTCTTTCTTAAGAGACTCAAACATGCTTACTCCTCCTTCGATTTTACTCCACTATTCTCCCCAAAAAATAAAACCTTTCGTCTCAAAATTCAGAGACGAAAGGTTTTTACTTCCGCGGTTCCACCCTGCTTGAGTGCCATAGCACTCCGCTTTAATTAAGATAACGGCTTTTACCGGGTATACCTACTACTATTTCGGCATACCTGCTCCTGGGCGCACTTTCGGCGACTTCGTACTGAAAGAAGGCTCTCAGCCGGTGACCCTCTCTCTCTGGCAGTGATCGACGCTTACTTTTCCCATTCTTAGCATTTCAACAATATTATTAAAGGATGTCAGAATTAGTTTGACCCAATTCCTTACCTTTATTAGTAATATAAATTATATGCAGGAATTATGGCTTATGTCAACTTTCAATCGCTTATCACTTGCAATTTTCACCCTAGCAAATTTATCCTTCATGCATTGCGGCCGCTGCTATCGTTGCAAGCCTTTTTTTAGGATTTTTTATGCGGTAAGATTATATGGCCACAGAATTTACAAGGGAATCCCCCTTTCCTAATCTTATGGCTTAGCAATTGATCTCTCTTACATTTGGGACATTTAGCCTTTCGCATTAAGGATGCAAGTGCAGATAGAAAAATCGGGTTCATTCTAACCCTCCTCATCCAATTTACTGAACAGATTTGATATATCGCTAACCATAGCAGGTGTACCCAACACCACGGCTTGGTCATCAGCTTCAATCTGGGTGTCTCTACCTGGGTTTACTATAGTCTCTGAGCCACGCTGTATCAGCAGAATTGATACCCCGTATTTACTTCTCAAATCAATTTGAGCCAGAGTCTTCCCCGCTACACTAGATCCTTCTTCTATGAGGATATTCACAATTTCAGCATCGTGGTGATGAAGCTTGATATCTTGAAGCGTTGGGGATCTCTTGGAGAGGCTGCGAAGCATTTCATAACCATCGGACCTCACTTCTGAGATGAATTTCTCTATATCCACTTTGGGTACCAAATACTTCTTAAGTACCAAAGAAAAAATTTCCACCGATGTTTCGAATTCCTCGGGTATAACATCGTTAGCACCAACTTTATATAATGGTTGAATTTCTTGGATATAACGGGTTCTTACAATAATATGAACATCCGCATTGATCTTGCGGACTAAATCAGTTATCCTTACAGCCGCTACCGGATCGGATATTGCGATTGCCACGACTCTAGCAGCTCTCAAATTAGAATGACGAAGAACCTCTGACTGGGTGGCATCTCCATAAAATATGGGCTCATCATTCTGCTTTTCTTGCCTTACAAGATCCGGATTATTCTCAATAATCACATACGGTATACCTGATGCGGAAGCAGCCCTGGCCAGGTTCTTACCGTTGACGCCAAATCCTATAATGACCAAATGGTCACCAATGGCCTCTTCCTTTATTTCAATACTCGGGTTAACCCCGGATTTTATCTTTCCGGGTAGAGGCAGTTTGAGAAACAAATCGGCGATACGAGGACCTAAGACGATGATAAAAGGTGTTAATGCCATGGTTAAAACGGATACTGCCATGAATACTTGATTGAATTCATTGCTAAGTAAATGATGCTCCATTCCAAATCTAGACAAGATGAAAGAAAATTCTCCTACCTGGCTCAAGGATAAACCCGTCAAAATAGCAGTTCGAGCCGGGAACCCGAGGGCCAGGACCGCCAGCCCGCCAATAACCGTCTTAGATGCCAGGACTCCCAGAGTAACCATGGTAACTGTAACCGGATGTTGTAAAAAAACGCCTATGTTTAGCAGCATGCCTATGGATACGAAAAATATGCTAGTAAATACATCCTTAAAAGGTAAAATGTTTCCCAATGCTTGATGGCTGTATTCTGATTCCGATATTATCAGTCCAGCCAGAAATGCCCCCAAAGAAACCGAAAGCCCGATACTGGAAGTAAACCAGGCAACCGCCAGACACATGGTCACGGTGCTGATAAGAAAAAGTTCCCGGCTTCGCTGGCGAGCAATCTGGTATAGCAGAAATGGGGCCACCCATTTGGCACTGACAAACAACATCACCAAGACAGCGATCACCTTGGCAAAAAGAAGAAATGGCGACTCCCCCATGCCACCGGTCGTATTGGCTAAAATGGGGGTAAATAACATCATCGGTATGATTATAATATCCTGAAATATCAGTATTCCCAGTGTACTCCGGCCATAGGGGGTATCAATTTCCGACCGATCCTGGATAATTTTTAACACGATAGCTGTACTGCTAAGAGAAATCAGGAACCCAATAAACACTGATTCACCCAAGGGCCGCCCCATTTTTACCATGATTAGCATAGTTGCCAGCGTGGTCAATAGTACCTGCAATGTACCACCCAGCAGGACACTTTTTCTTATTTGCAGGAGCTTCCCCAGGGAGAACTCAATGCCTATGGTAAAAAGCAACAGGATAATCCCTAGTTCAGCTAGTACTTCTACGTTTTGAACCTCTTTAACTAGCCCAAATCCATTCGGCCCGGCTAGTACCCCGGTTATCAGAAGCCCTACCACGCTTGGAATTCTCATTTTATGGCATATGTAAATAACAATGATAGCGAGACCAAATATCATTACAATGTCTTTTAACAGAGGGATGTACATATTACACCTCCTTCGAGTAGAGGTTTATATCTTATCTCCTCAATTATATCCAAAAGAACAAATATAAGTAAACCGTTGACAATACTATAGATAACAGCATTAAAGGAAAAGCCACTTTTAAAAAACTGATGAATCCAATGGGGGTACCGTGTCTTTCAGCAATCCCAGCCACTATTACATTAGCCGAAGCTCCTATGAGGGTTCCGTTACCACCCAGACATGCTCCCAATGCCAATGCCCACCAGGTAGGTTCCATAGGCAGGTTGGAAAGCTGTCCCATCGTTTGTAATAAAGGAATCATAGTAGCTACAAACGGTATATTATCCACGAAAGCTGACGCTATTGCCGACAACCATAGTACCAACAAGCCGGTTTGCACCAAGTTGCCATCTGTAATTAGCAAAGCCTTCTTGGCTATTTGTTCAATAACTCCAGTTTCTACCAGCCCTCCCACCAATACAAATAATCCGGCGAAGAAAAAGATGGTTGGCCATTCTACATTTAATAAAACTTCTTCTGGATGCTCATTGGTTATTAACATCAATAACCCTGCTCCTAACAAAGCTATAGTGGCTGATTCCAGGTGAAGCGTTTGATGCAATAGAAATCCTACAATTGTAAATCCCAAGACCGTTAGAGACTGTTTAAGTAAGCGCCAGTCCTTAATGAATTCCTTTTCATTTAGTTCAAGGAGGCTTTGAATACGGTCATCAGTGGTATCAAGCTGTTTCCTGTAGAAAAATACCAGTATAGCAATGGTAATAACTAATATTACTATTGCCGGAAGGGCTAGATTGGCCAGGAAATCCATAAAACCTAGTCCGGTTGCACTTCCAATCATTATATTAGGAGGATCACCGATAAGAGTTGCTGTCCCTCCAATATTAGAAGAAATAATTTCTGTAAATAAAAATGGGATGGGTGAAATATTTAAGCGGTCGGTAATTGCATAGGTAACGGGTACAATCAGTAGAACGGTAGTAACATTGTCCAGCAAGGCTGAGGCAGTGGCCGTGACCAAAGCCAGGGTGGCCATAATAGCCAAAGGCTTACCACCAGCCAGCTTGGCTGACTTTATCGCCAGGTACTCGAAAATCCCACTATGTCTAGTAATACCCACAATTATCATCATACCGATGAGCAGACCAATGGTGTTAAAATCGATGTGGGCAAAAGCTTGTTTTTGGGTCACTACGCCTAATGCAATGATAAGGGCAGCTCCTACTATAGAAACAATGGTTCGGTGAATTTTTTCACTCATAATAAGGATATATACCAACAAGAATATTGATATTGACAGCCAATAATGCATTCTTCATTCACCTCTTAAATATTACTTAAGAACGTCTTTGGGATCTCAGGATAATTCACCTAATACACACAGTAATAATCCGATCTTCTCCCCAACCATGTTTCCCCATAGTTTAGTTGCTGAAAAGTCTGGTTTAAATTTCTCCTTTCCTATATCATCCCCGGACACTGCTAAAAATAAAAGGTGGATAGCCTAATTAAAGACTACCCACCCCAGTAAGCCGATTCTCATGACCGAGCTATCATATCCTAAAGACTTAGATATCCCAGTCCTGTAATTAAGGCTTTCGCCAAAATTACTTTGACCGTCAAGTATATATTCTTTGTTAAGGTATTCTAACACACAACTAATAGCATCACAATTAACTTATTCTAGCAATTGCCTTATCGATACGTCGCAAACATTCTTCCCGGCCCCAAATTAATATAAAAAAGGGAAGTTCCGGTCCATGGGTTTGCCCACTTAAAGCGCTGCGCAAGGGCATATAAACATTTTTCGGTTTCACCTTAAGCTTCTTAACCATCGCCTTAATAAAATCTTTGGCTTCAGCAGGCTCTGAAAACTGGGGCAGCTCGTCCCGGAATTGTTGCAGGACGGTCATAACTCCCTCCTCCTGCAATGCTTGCAGAGCTTCCTCCTCATAAACGGCTTCTCGGAAGAAAACATCCATGTATTGGGTTACATCGGACAGGCACACAAGGTGATCCCGAACCGCTTCCACCAGCAGTCCATAACGGAAATCATCTAGCCTTTCGATGTCAGCAGCATATTCGGATGCACTAAGGTATGGCTTTAACATATCACCCAGCTCTTCGGTTGACTTTTTCTTCAGGTACTGCTGGTTCACCCAGTTTAGCTTATCTAGATCGAAGACCGCGGGGCTCTTCGCCACTCTATCCAGGGTGAAATTCTTTATGATCTCTTCAGGGCTAAGTATTTCTTCTTCGCCCTGCGGTGACCAGCCCAGCAGCGCCAGGAAATTAAAAAGAGCTTCGGGCAGGTAGCCCTTTTCCCGATATTGCACCAAGGATGTAGCGCCATGGCGTTTGCTCATCTTCTGCCGGTCGGCGCCCAGTATCAAAGAGATATGAGCAAACTCCGGTCGGGCAAAATTCAAGGCCTCGTAAAGCATAATTTGCCGGGGGGTATTAGATAGATGCTCCTCCGCCCTAATTACGTGGCTTATTCCCATTAAAACATCATCTATGACCACCGCAAAGTTATATACGGGTATACCGTCTGATTTGGCAATTATAAAATCTCCGCTATTATCACTTTCAAAGCTCACCCTACCCCGTACCAAATCATCTACCACATAAATTTTATTCTGCGGAACCCGAAAGCGGATGCTAGGTTTTATCCCGGCCGCAAGGCGCTCCTCAATCTCTTGGTCGCTCAACTCGCTGCATTTCCCGGAATAACGCTGCATCTTCCCACTGGCTAGTTGTTCCTGACGTTCCATTTCCAACTCTTCCTGGGTGCAGAAACAATAATAAGCCATTCCTTGGTCCAGCAGTTGTTGTACGTACTGCAGGTATATTTCCAAACGTTCGGTCTGCCGGTAGGGACCGTTTTCTCCTTTTTCTCCCCCCTGGGCAACCCCCTCATCCCATTTTATTCCCAGCCAATGGAGGGATTCAATTATTTCATCTTCGTACTCACGTCGGGAACGATCCAGGTCGGTGTCTTCAATCCGCATCACCATATCCCCACCCTGATGGCTCGCAAACAAGTAGTTAAACAGGGCTGACCGAGCTCCACCAATATGTAAGGGACCGGTAGGGCTTGGCGCAAATCTAACCTTGCATTTCTTCATTTTTTCCCCTCCTTAGGGACTACCAAGAAATAAACTAGTCATTTACTCCGGTATTTTTAGCGCTATACTTCGTTATCAAAACGCGCCAATACCTCCAGTATTACCACGCTTTGCAACATTATTGGCGACTGCTAGCAACATTATTGGCGACTGCTAGGGAGCACCAGTGGTACCCGCAGGGTGGGAGCACCAGTAGTACCCGGAGGGTGACGCCTTGTCTGAGCTAAGAAAAATTCTCGGAGTATTCTGCCTTATTTATTTCTTGATAGTCCCTTATTTACTGGGTAATTATAGCACCTCTGGATATAGGCTAGCAAGTAACCTCCTATGAAAACACCGACTATACCGCGGCTTTCTGCAATATCGAATGATAAACAGAGATATAGTCGTTTACCATTCGCTCCTGGCTAAAACGCTCATGAACCCAACGTCGACATTCACTGCGTTTCAGAGTAGGTATTACCTTCAACTTATTTACCGCCTCATTAATGTTATTAACCAGAAAACCGGTCTGCCCTTCGTTTATAACTTCCGGCATGGAGCCTCGATTAAACGCTATTACCGGAGTACCGCAAGCCATGGATTCTACAACGCTAAGCCCAAAGGGCTCATTGAAATAAATCGGATGCAATAGGGCATAGGCACCCTGCAGAAGCTCATTTCTCTGGGTAGGCCCGACGGAGCCAACATATATGATGTTTATATCATCAATATAAGGAGCAACCTGGGCATGATAATACGCTTCATCTTGAATGATGCCGGCCATAACCAGCTTCATACCAAACCGCTGGGCGATCTGTATAGCCTCATAGGCTCCTTTGTCCGGGTGTATGCGCCCGAAATAGAGAAGATATTCTCCCGGTTTTTCGTTCAGGCTAAACAAGTCCAGGTCTATCCCATGGTAAACGGTGGCCAGGTAAGTCAAATCCGGACTTCGGTCGGAGTCGCTGATGGAAACATAATAATTATCCCGGTTATAGGCCTGATAGACGGGTAAAATCTTAGGATTAGAAAACCCGTGGATAGTCGTTACTACTGGCGTTTTTACCAAGCGGCTATAAGAAAGTGGTAAAAAGTCATAGTTATTATGGATTATGTCAAACTGGTCAGCCTGCTCGAATAAATGCGCGATATGTAAACACTCCCATACCTTGGCATCCATATTTCTGTTCTCCTCGTAGGGCCCTTGGCATACAGAATCGAGGCGAGCACTAGTCTGCGAATCGCCGGTGGCGAAGAGGGTAACCTCCATACCCTGTCTGACCAGACCCTCAGCCAATAGAGACACAATGGTTTCCCATGGGCCATAATGCCGGGGAGGCGTCCGCCAGGCAATCGGTGATAAAAGTGCGATTTTCAAGATATAAATCCTCCATAACTTTATTAGTGATTCAAGTCTCCTTTTAGCCACTCCTTATATCTTTGGTAAAGTCTGGACAGATTATTCCTGGGGTGCTGGTAAAATTTGTCGCGATCTCTTTCAATAAGCCAGGTGCATTTTACCTGGATCAGATCAAGTTTATTATTTATGGGTAAATTCTTATATTGGCAAAACATTTCTAGCGCAGGTTTTGGGGTTCCATCATGACGAAACATACCAAAATGGCGTTCATGAAAAATATTATCCAGCGGAGGCTTATCCCACAGCGATGGGGCATAATCAGCGTAACACCAAGCCATTGCGCCCATCATTCCGGCTGCTCCCAAACTCTGCAATACCTTATTATAGTAAGTGGCAGCTTCATCCTCCTCCCATAACGGGCATTGGCAAAAGCTCTCATAGTCTGCGGAAAGAGTCGGAGGCAGAACGGAGTGAGTGGGAACTCCAAATTCTTGAAAAAGCACCGTTTTTCGCCCTAGCCAGGCAGTAATAATCCCTAGAAAGGGCACTAGATCTGGATCAATAGGGTCATCTACCCATTTGAGGTAGCAAGGGTAGCCGTGCATACATAAGAAATCACAGTATTGGGCTGCATCCTGGGGCCATAACTGGCGATCTTCTTCCAGATCTTCGGCGTGCATTCCCAGGGTTACCATAACTCCTCCGCTATCGTTTTTAATTTGAGAAGTCATCGTTTCGAGCCATTTCTGTGCCGCACTGCGTTGGGGCGGGACAACCCAGTTGGAAGATTCATTCCCCAAGTCATAGGCAAAGATGGCTTCATGACCCTTCAGCGCTGTGACTATGGCTTGGATTTGCATACGCTGAGCGTCTATTACCTTTTGGTCTGTATAACAGTTTCGTATACAGGAGTAGCTCGCCTGGTTATTACTGTATACGGGGAACCGGCCTCCACCTTTGCCGGGTGCTAACATCCAGTCGGGCATCCAGTTTATTCCGCTCATATGCCCGCAGAAGAATGTAGGCATCAAACTGAGGCCGCTTGATGCAGCAATGTCAGCCGTCTTTTTCAAATTGTCTACGGCATCCATTGAAATTCTCTCGGGTGCGGGTTGAAAATCTTCCCAGGTTAAAAAAATTCGCACTAGTCCGAAATTATACCGAGCTAGTCTCTGGAAATCCTCTTCTACTTCTCGATCTTCAAAATGCTTCCACCAGTACATGGCCTTATTTATCGGCCAGTAATTAATACCCGTTTGGAAATATTGGTTATAGCTCATATCATCTTCCCCATCAAGTTTCGGTAATTAATAACTAAACTTCGCAGTTGACCTATAATGCCACGTAAGAAGAGCGTGTTGTGGGGACGGTCCTTTTGACACGCCAAATAGGAACCGGCGAGGCGTGTCAAAAGGACCGTCCCCACAACACGCACAACACGCTATTACAGTCAACAGCAAAATCCCGTTCCCCGTCTATCGTTTATTTGAAATAGCATCAGTTTATTTGCTGCTGCGCATAATCCATTAACTGCGACAGCAGCATCAATTTTTTATCTCAAGGAAAAATTTGCACCCGTTAAGCCCTGAAAAAGATTCCTAATGAACCTCACTAGCTTCTGGAAAAAGCCCTGAGCCTGATCAGTCTGGGTGCGGACATCCTGTATCCCTTTTTGCAGCTTATCCAACTGTTCATTTAGCTGGGATATATTAATGTTTACTTGGTTAAGGTTCTGCATCAGGGCTATAATACGGGTTACGTCCTCTTCCGCCAGTGTGATATTCAGATCAGCGCTAACCTGCAGGATAATTCGCCTTATCTCTGCAGGATCGGCAACCTTCTTCTCCACCACTTGTTTTTTGACTTCATAAATGATTTTGCCAGCTTTATCCTGCCCGATCTTCTCTCCCAGTTTGGATGACTCGGCTAACTCCTGGTTAGCAGTATCTTTGGCAGTCTCATTTAAAGCTTTCCCGCTAGCCAGCTCAAAAGCCTTAATAATCCCGGTTAAGGCCGCTGTGCCCGAAACCTCAAAAGGTGCCTCTACATAAATTTGCACATCTTCAATTCCCGCAGTATTAGCAGCATTAGCATACATGAAGGGTGACACTCCGTTAATATTGTGGGTTTGAACATCAATCCCCTGGCCTTTAGCTGAACCTATGACCAGTGCACAGGAAATAGCCCGGGTTCCAATCAGTTTTTCGTCAATTTTGCCCTCTAGGTATCTTCTTTCTTCCTGATTGCTAACACTGACATAGCGCACCTTGTCCAGATTAATCTTAGTCTCAAAATAACTCACTACCTGGCTTTTCTGGGCTTCGGTCAAATCCTTCCCCAGACTAATAACTACCTCACCACTCTTTACTTCGGCACCAGTACTAGCCACCTGTTCTCGATAAACCCACGCTGTCATTAAGACCGCCAGCACCATTAAGACAACCGTTATTCTGCGCATAAAAAAATTTACCCCCTGATTTTTTATTTAGTCTGCCTCATTCAGGGGGTAAATAGTATATAGATCTTTATTTGTTTTCTATTAACGCTACAGCCTGAGCTGATATTCCTTCGCCCCTACCTTCAAATCCCAGACCTTCCGTGGTGGTGGCCTTTACGGCAACCTGACTCACGCCTATCCCCAAGGATGCGGCGATATTAGCAGCCATAGCAGGAATATGAGATGCCAATTTAGGCCTTTCAGCAACTATCGTACTGTCTATATTAGCAATTAAAAAGCCCTGATCCTTCAACAACTTACCCACCTGGCGCAGTAGAATCAGGCTGTCAATGTTCTTATATTCACTGGCAGTATCCGGGAAGTGCTGGCCTATATCTCCCAGTGCGGCCGCACCCAGGAGAGCATCGCAGATGGCATGCAGTAGGACATCCGCATCAGAGTGCCCTAAAAGCCCTTTTTCAAAGGGAATTTCGACTCCCCCCAGGATCAATCTCCGACCCTCTACTAGGCGGTGCACGTCATATCCAATCCCAATGCGCATAGTCTCGTCCCTCCCCTATTCTGTGTCCACCCTTCCCTATTTTCGCACTAAGCCCCCATGCCCGAATGGTACAACCACCTATAAAAATGATGGTCTTTGATGAATTAAAAATCAATTACCTATTTTCTAACTAGCCCCTCAACAGAGCTTCAGCTATCAACATATCACCTGGGGTAGTTATTTTAATATTATCATAATCTCCCTCGACTACCTTGACCCGCCCAATAAAGCGTTCAAATAGGGAAGCATCATCCGTACCGCTAAAGTCTTCTTCATTCGCCTGCTGGTAGGCCGCCATTAGTTCCTCATACTTGAAAACCTGCGGGGTCTGTATGGCATAAACAGTGGTTCGATCCAGGGTCTGACGGACAAAATCATCCCTATCCACTGCCTTGAGTGTATCCTTGCTGGCGATTCCCGGTATAGCAGCCCCCCACTCCTGTGCTTCCTCTAACAGACGATAGAGAACTGCGGACGACAAAAGTGGCCGGGCACCATCGTGCACAGCCACAAATTCCGTATCGACCCCCAGTTTTCGCAAACCGGCCCATACCGAGTCCTGCCGTTCCTTCCCTCCGGGGATAACAGCAGATACTTTTTTATATTTGAAAGGTTTAATAATCTCACGCTCACAGTAGTCTAGTTCTGTTTCTCCAGTTACTACCACTATCTCATCCACCACATCTAGCTTCTCAAAGAAGTCCAACGAGTAAGCTAAGACAGGTCGCGAATTCAAAAGCATGTACTGTTTATTGGTACTGCTCTCCATGCGACTTCCTCTTCCAGCCGCGGCTATAACAACCCTAAGGTTGTTAACCATACATATTCACCTCTTGTATCGGTATGCCCTTTAAGTTAGGCTTTCCTATACCCAGGTTGCTTTCTTCCTTGAGCCTGCGACTAAAAATCATTCTTCCGGCCGCGGTCTGGAAGACACTGGTTACCAGTACTTCCAGGTTATTCCCCAATTCATCCTGAGCATCCTCAACCACTACCATGGTTCCATCTTCCAGGTAGCCTACCCCTTGTCCAGGTTCTTTACCTTCTTTTAATATATTAATATACATGGTTTCACCCGGATAAACAACTACCTTTACTGCATTGGTCAGCTCGTTTATGTTCAAGACCTTTATTCCCTGTAATTCAGCTACCTTGTTTAAATTATAGTCATTGGTAATAATACTAGCCCCGATTTGTTTACAGAGACGTACCAGTTTTAAATCTACTTCTTTTTCTTCCGGGATATTTCCTTCAATGATATCTATTTTTATATCCGGGTTTTTTTGCATTTTGGATAATAGCTCTAGGCCTCGTCGACCTTTGTTACGTCTTAAATTATCGGAAGAATCCGCAATGTGCTGTAGTTCTTCAATAACAAAAACAGGCACTATCAGGAGGCCTTCCAGAAACTTGCTCTGACATACGTCATAAATGCGTCCATCAATAATGGCACTGGTATCCAGAACCTTATAATTTCCCGTTAAATCCCCCTGACTTACATCTTTATCAGGCTGATTGGAAGGAAATAACTTCCAGACATCAAGCGCTCTGCGGCTGCCTATTATCAACCCCAGGGAACCACACAATATAAAGCTGAGAATCGTCATATAGACGCCTGGGCCACGAATCATGGACAGGGGGTAACTGCTCAAGTAACCCACGATTACACCCAGCACTAGGCCCGCCGTTCCACCCATTAGTGTTTCAATGTCCATATTATCCAGCCAGAGATTAAAGCCTTTCCTCCCCTTTAACGCTACCCGCCACAGGTAGCATGAACTGAAATAAAATAGCAGGCCAGCTCCCCCCCCTGCCGCCAATTGCCAACCAACCGTCAAAGCCAAGTAGAATTTGACCGCCAAGCTGGCCCATAAGCCAAAGATAAATGCAAGATACAATATTGGCTTGGAAATAGAATTTCTATACATATGATCACCTCCACTAGTTATTTTTCTAGCAAAAAGCAATAATTATACAATAAAATTTATAATTTAGTAAAAATGGTAAAATATTTATCATCTCTAGATTGTTATTAATCCAAATAGCATAATTTTTGGGAGTAAATATTTGACAGACCGAATTGACAACGTATCCGCTGCAAGGCTATAATTATAGAAATGGTGGGCGGGAGGAGTTAACCTCTTTATGAAAGATTTAATTTGCGATGAGTTTCAAAACACGGTAGGCGACCTCTTAATACGGCATCACAGTGTAGTAGATGTCTTAAGCAAGCTCTCGGAATCTGCATGTCGAGTAAACCGGGCTGTAATTAAATCCGTGACTGATTGTGGTTGCGTTTCTATTCAAGCCGAAAAAATTGAAATACCTGATCACCTGGAATCAGTAGCCGAATTAAAAGCCTGCCTGGATAGCCACCTACGCGGCGAGATGTGCGTGCATTGTAATGAAGTGGTGATGGGTGAATTAGGAAAATTGCTATTTTACACAGCTGCCCTCTGTAATGTTCTGGACATAAATCTTTATGATGTTTTTATAAAGGAACATAAGAAGTCTCAGGCACTAGGCTTTTTTAATATGACGTAATTGCTTATGGGTTAAATAGCTACACAAACCAAAACCGCCTATAGGCGGTTTTTTTATACGCTTAAGGGCTGTCAAGGAATAAAACAGGCAGAATACTCCGTCCCTTATACCATATATTCTAATATAAGCTGCTCGCGCATCCTCTTTAAGCCGTTTTTTATCGATCTAGCCCGTACCTCTCCGATACCTTCCACGTCATCCAGTTCTTCAATACTGGCGCGCATGATATGATTAAGCAGAGAGAAACGCTCCACTAGGTTTTCCATAATGGCCGTAGGTATGCGCGGAATCTTATTCAGCATCCGGTAACCACGCGGTGCTACCGGCTGCTCCAAATGGCTGCTGGCAGTTCCCAGAACTAATATCTTCAACAAAAATACTGAATCAGATACTTCTTCTTCAAAAGCACGCAACATGCCCTGTAATATCTCAGTAGATGTCTTTTCCTTGTTATTGGAATAATCTTTTATAATCAGGGTAGCCTCTTCCTCCACATTGGCTACCAGTTCTTCCAACTGCATTTTAACCAGACGTCCTTCGTTCCCCAATTCACTTATGTAATTCTCTATTTCCCCAGCTATGTTCAGAACCTTAATACAGCGCCGGAGAACTTCGCATACCTCAACCACCGTTACCAGGTCTTCAAATTCTAATCCTCCTAGGTGCTGTAGCTCTCTTATAAAGACATTTCGATATTTCTCTAGGGTCTGCAGAGCCTGATTGGCCTTCACTAGTATAGAAGCAATATCTCTCAGACGAAAATTTATATTGCCCTGATAGAGAGTTACCACTTGACGGCGCTGCGATATAGCTACTACCAATTCTTCAGTTTGCTGAGCCACTCGTTCCGCCGTACGGTGACGAATACCGGTTTCCTGGGAAGGAAGTTTAGGGTTGGGATCCAACTGGGCATTCGCAATCAAAATCCTGGAAGCATCATTGTTAGTAATAATAGCTCCGTCCATCTTGGCAAGTTCATATAAGCGCGCCGGGGTGAAATCACAGTCAATTTGGAACCCTCCGCTTACGATGTTCATCAGCTCTGGGGAATCCCCTACTACGATCAATCCTCCGGTATTCGCTTGCAGCACATTTTCGATCCCCAAGCGAAACACCGTACCCGGGGCCAGCATTTTCAAGTACTTACGAAAATTTGACCGGTAAATATCTTCTACCAACACGATCCCTCCATAACAGTTTCTATAAAATCATCCAGGTTTCTAACCTCTAGTATTTCCAATCCACCCTGATTACGCCCACCCAGGTTTGTTCCCGAGGGAATTACGGCCCGTTTGAAACCCATTTTCTCCACTTCTTTCAGGCGTGCATCCAGAAATGGAACTGGCCTTATTTCCCCGGAGAGCCCCAATTCTCCAAGAAATACCATGTCCACAGGCAGAGGTCTCTCCCGGTAACTGGAAAGAATAGCTGCAGCTATACCTAGGTCAACACAGGGGTCTTTCAGAAACACCCCTCCGGTGACCTTAAGATAAACATCATAAGCGGAAAGTTTAAACCCCCGCTTCTTTTCCAAGACGGCAATAATTAGAGCTAGACGGTTTTGGTCAATGCCGGAAGCCATCCGACGTGCATAGCCTGGCCCAGCTGATGAAACTAAGGCCTGCATCTCTATAAGCAGGGGACGGCTGCCCTCAAAACTGGCAACCACCGCGCTTCCACAAACTGTCGGGTCTTTGGCACTCAAGAATACCAACGAGGGATCTAATACTTCGCTCAAACCGGAAGCACTCATCTCCAGCAAGCCGATCTCATCAGTAGAGCCAAAGCGGTTCTTTACGCCTCTCAACAGCCTAAAAGAAAAATTCTTTTCCCCTTCAAAGTAAATGACCACATCCACCATATGTTCCAGAACTTTAGGACCAGCTAAAGCCCCATCCTTGGTAACATGCCCTACCAGGAAAAATACTTTTTCGCTCTTTTTTGCCATCTCCATAATTTTGGCGGTACATTCCCGTAATTGAGATACACTACCCGGGATTGAAGAAAGATTCTCCGAATATACGGTTTGAATGGAATCTATAATAATGAAATCAGGTTCCAACTCCTTCAAGTAGGTACCCAATAGGTCTATGTTTTGCTCATTTAGAAAGTAAATAGAGGCACTGCTTATGCCCAGCCGCAAAGACCTGAGGCGGATTTGTCCCGCCGACTCTTCGCCGGACAGGTAGAGTACCTTTTTACCATTTTCAGCTACAAAGTTTGCTACCTGCAAAAGCAAGGTGGATTTACCAATGCCTGGATCTCCTCCTAGTAAAACCAGCGAACCAGGAACGATCCCTCCCCCTAACACCCGATCCAGTTCCCCCATTCCGCTGGGAAAACGATACAGCTTGTTATTGGGAATGTCACACAGAGCCACCGCTTCAGCCCTGTGGCTGCGGCGGGCAGGCGGCGCTTTCGGGCCGCTTTCCTCCAACAGGCTGTTCCAATTACCACAACCTGGGCACCTGCCTAACCATTTCCCCGATTCATACCCGCAGTCCCTGCATACAAACCTAGTGACGATTTTACCCATAATTTTCCCTCTTTAACATTATTATAGTACGAATCTGTTAATTCTGCTCATTTTTTCCCCGACAGCCCATTACTGCTTGCGAACCACAATTTTACCATCTTCCGCATCTACCAAAATGGTTTCTCCAGGAACCACCGTCTTCTTCAGTATTTCTTCAGACACGGTATCTTCCACCAGCTTTTGAATAGCCCTCTTGAGAGGACGAGCCCCATAAGCAGGTTCATAGCCTTCTTTCATAATCAATTCCCGGGCTGAATCGCTAATTTCCAGGCTATAACCGTTATCGGTAATGCGCTGGCTCAAGTCTTTAATCAAAAGGTCAATGATCTGTTTCAGTTCCTCTTCGCTTAGGCTCTGGAAGACAATAAGTTCATCAATCCGATTCAAGAATTCGGGCCGGAAAGTATGCTTCATCTGCTCCATAACCCGTTCCTTCATTTGAATGTAGTCTTCTGCTTCGTCAGCCACCCGCTTGAAACCTAGGGTCTTATTTTTAAAGAGGGTATCAGCTCCTACATTAGAAGTCATGATAATGATCGTGTTTCTAAAATCAACGGTTCTTCCCTGCCCATCAGTCATCCGCCCATCTTCTAAAACCTGCAGGAGAATATTATAGACATCGGGATGGGCTTTTTCTATCTCATCCAGGAGAATAACCGAATAAGGTTTCCTCCTAACCTTCTCGGTCAGTTGACCGCCCTCGTCATAACCCACATAACCGGGCGGGGAACCTATCATTCTAGATACGGCATGTTTTTCCATATATTCCGACATATCCAAGCGGATAACTGCATCTTCGCTGGCAAACATGGATTCTGCCAGCGCCCGGGCAAGCTCTGTTTTGCCCACCCCGGTCGGGCCCAAGAAGACAAAAGAACCGATGGGCCGTTTGGGATTTTTCAATCCAGCCCTAGCTCTACGAACTGCCCGTGCAACGGATTTAACTGCCTCATGCTGGCCTATTACTCGATTATGCAAAACCTCTTCCAGGTGGAGAAGTCGTTCCCCTTCTTCCAATGCTAATTTGCTAACCGGTACACCCGTCCATTTCGAAATAACCACAGCTATTTCCTCTGGGCTTACTGATCCCGCGTGCACACTCCGTTTACTAAGCCATTCCTTACGCTGGCTGTCAATTTCGTCTTTAAGCTTTTGTTCTTCATCGCGCAATTGGGCCGCCTTTTCATATTCCTGGGCATTAATGGCCTCTTCTTTTTCCTTACTGATCTCCAGCAGTTTGGCTTCCAGCTCCTTGACATCTGCCGGAAGGACATAGTTGGCCAAGCGAACTCTCGAAGCCGCTTCATCAATCAGATCAATAGCCTTATCGGGCAGAAAACGATCGGTGATATACCGAGTGGACAGACGTGCGGCAGCCTCAATGGCTTCATCGCTTATCTTTACCCCGTGATGCGCCTCGTAGCGATCCCGCAAACCTTTTAAAATCTCAATGCTCTCCTCCA
>JAQUUV010000221.1 GCA_028693695.1 Syntrophomonas sp. | reverse complement strand
CCTACCGCCGACTGGCAGGAAAGAGAAGTCTTTGATCTTATGGGTATCCGGTTCAGTCAGCACCCCAATCTGATTCGGGTTTTGCTTCCAGATGATTTTGAGGGACATCCTTTGCGCAAAGATTTTAAGAAAGAGGGTTAATAAAGCTTGTTTACAACAGATTTATATACAATCAATATTGGCCCCCAGCATCCCAGCACCCATGGGGGTCTGCACGTGGAAGCAGTAATGGACGGCGAGGTGGTTAAGGATGCCATCGTGCACCTGGGCTATGTGCACCGCTCGGTGGAGAAGATTGCTGAAAGTCGTACCTATACCCAGTTCATTCCCTATGCGTCCAGATTAGATTATCTGGCTACCCACCTGCCCACTCTGGGGTATGTCCAGGCAGTAGAAAAACTTATAGGTGTAGAGGTTCCAGAAAGAGCCGAATATATTCGCGTAATCCTGGGGGAACTCTCCCGAATTGCATCTCACATGGTATTCGTAGGCAGCTTAGCTATTGATTTAGGAGCTACGACCGGATTAATCTACTGTTTGCGTGACAGAGAGCGCATCATGGACATGTTTGAAATGAGCAGCGGGCAGCGCCTCCTCGCATCGTATATGCGCATCGGTGGGGTGATCACAGATCTGCCGGAAGAGTTCTTTCCAGCAGTTCACAGTTTCTTGGATGATTTGCCGAAAATGATTGATGAATACAACGGTCTTATTAGCGGTAACGAGATTCTCCAAGCTCGATGCAAAGGTATCGGAATTCTAACTTCGGAAGAAGCCATGGCTTATGGAGTTACTGGGCCTAATCTTCGGGCCAGCGGGGTTGCATATGACTTGCGCCAGGCTGATCCGTATGGGATTTACGAACGTTTTAATTTTGAGATCCCTATCGGGCAACGGGGAGATTGTATGGACCGATTGACCGTCAGGATAAAAGAAATTGAACAAAGTGGTCACATCATTCGCCAGGCTCTGAAAGAAATGCCGGTAGGAGAGGTGCGGGGCAAGGTGCCCAAGGTGATCAAACCGGAAAAAGGCAAAGAGGTCTATCATCGGATCGAATCCGCTAAAGGGGAATTAGGGTATTACCTGGTTAGTGATGGGACTGAGAAACCATACCGGGTGCACGTAAGGGCACCCTCCTTTGTGAACTTGATGGTCCTGCCGTCCATTTCACGTGGTGGCAAGTTACAGGACATTATTGCTGTCATTGCTACCCTGGACCCGGTGCTGGGCGAATCAGACCGTTAATATCGAAAGGAGTAGAAGCAGATGGAAAACTGGTTTTTAAATATCGCTCATTGGCTGACCTCCTGGCTGGTGAGCCTGGGTCTGGCGCCCGTATGGGCCGATCTAATTCTTCTGGTTGTTCAGTGGACAATTATCGTAGGCATTATTACCCTGAACGTACTAATACTTATATGGTTAGAGCGTAAGGTAGCCGGCTTTATGCAGGAGCGGTTGGGTCCCAACCGTTTGGGCCCGTTTGGTATCTTTCAGACCATAGCTGATACCCTTAAACTCTTGACCAAGGAAGATATTATCCCTTCCCAAACGGATAGGTTGATTTTCAAGGTTGCCCCCATGTTCTTTATTATCGTGGCGGTTATGCTATATGCAGTTTTACCTATGGGGCAAGATATGGCTGTAGTAAATCTGAACGTAGGACTTTTCTATTTTATCTCGGTGGGATCCCTTTCCACCATATGTATATTGATGGCGGGCTGGGGGTCTAATAACAAATGGTCGTTGCTGGGTGCCATGCGATCGGTAGCTCAGATGATTAGTTATGAAATCCCGTTGGCATTTTCCTTGCTCGGTGTGGTGATGATTACCGGTTCCCTGAACCTGTCAGACATAGTGCAAGCCCAACATAATATCTGGTTTATCCTGTTACAACCGGTCGCTTTTGTCACCTTTTTTATTGCCGCTACTGCAGAACTTAACCGAGGTCCGTTTGATATGCCAGAGGCTGAGCAGGAATTGACCGCAGGTGCCTATACCGAATACACCGGGATGCGCTGGGCACTCTTCTTTCTGGCTGAGTACACCAACCTGGTAGCGGTTTCAGCCCTGGCTTCCACACTGTTTCTAGGTGGCTGGCAGGGGCCCTTTCTCCCGTCCTGGTTGTGGATTATTCTGAAGACCTACCTGATAATGCTGGTTTTCATGTGGCTAAAGTGGACGTTTCCCCGCATACGTATGGACCACCTGATGTCCTTAAGTTGGAAAGTACTCATTCCCATAAGCCTCGTGAATATTGTACTTACCGGTGCGGGAATTGAATTATTCCGTTGGATGGGGTGGTGATTAGATGTACGGTAAAGGATTACTCAAAGGACTGGGGATTACCTTTAAGCATACTTTTGAAAAGGATATTACGATTCAGTACCCCGAGGAGATGCCCTTCTTGCAGGATCGTTTTCGGGGATGCCTGGCATTCGATTTTGGTAAATGTATAGCCTGTGGACTGTGTACCAAGGCCTGTCCGAATAATGTTCTGAGCTTTGAAACCGCCAAAGAGGAAGGTGCTAAAAAGAAAAAACTGCTGAGCTATACTATTGATCTGCAGTATTGTCTTTTTTGCAACCTTTGCGTGGAGGTATGCCCGACCAACACCCTATATTTTACCCATAATTTTGAGCTAACTAAGCTCAACCGGGAAGAAATAAAAATTATTTATCATCGGCCTCCTGAGCTAGATTTGCTCTCGGAGGAGAAGAAAACGGACAATCCTGGGGTCCAGGTGGAACCTTCCGATGCTGCTGAAACAGAGGCCAAGCGTATCAAGCAGATTGAGGCCATGAAAATGGCTTTGGGCAAGAATCCTCTAAAGGCCTTGGGCAAAGTCGTGGACGGAGAAGAGGACATTGCTATTTTGTCCGCTTTGATAGCCACGGATGAAAAGAAGCTATCCAAAATAGCAGAACTTATGGTAGATGACCGGGAGAAAGCCCGCAAAATAGCTCAGGCTTTCGTGAGCAAAGAGAAAAAAGACCGGCAGAAGGAAGGAGGGGAACAGGGATGAGTCTTACAATTAATGATGTGGTATTTGCCTTCATTTCCGGGCTAAGCATATTGTCGGCCCTAGGAGTAGTATTTAGCCGGAATATGGTCCATAGCGCACTCTTCCTGATACTGACCTTTCTAGGGGTTGCGGGGATTTTCTTTGAACTGGGAGCCGGATTTCTGGGATTAGTTCAGATCCTGGTATATGCGGGAGCGATCTCTGTGCTCGTCATCTTTACTATAATGCTGGTGATGAGTGTTGAAGTTGGAAAGACCAATTTACCAAACTCTAGCATGAGCACCCACCTGTGGGGAGCATATTTCGCGGTTTTGTTAACATTAGCTTTAGGTGCTTCGATTTGGTACAGCGAGCTGCCGCAGGTTAGAGGCCTGGCGGTAAGCGATGCAGTGGGATCACTGGCCGGGCTTATGTTGGGCAACTACGTGGTGGCATTTGAAGTGGCTGCTATCCTACTGCTTCTGGCCGTAGTGGGGGCTATTATTTTGGCGAGAGGAGTTGAGGAAGAGTGATTGGACTCAACCACTATTTGCTTCTGGCGACCATACTATTTGGTATCGGTGTATATGGGGTTTTCTCTAAGCGTAACGCAGTAGCAATTTTAATGTCTATCGAGCTAATGCTCAATGCAGTTAACATTAATTTTGTGGCTATTAATAAATATCTTCATCCCAGCGACACCGTCGGCCAACTATTTGCTATTTTTGTAATTGTAGTGGCGGCAGCCGAGGTATCGGTGGGCTTAGCCTTGATTATATCGATTTATCGCCATAAGAAGTCGGTCAACCTGGCCGATTTCAATCTAATGAAAT
>JAQUUV010000220.1 GCA_028693695.1 Syntrophomonas sp. | reverse complement strand
TACCCATTTTAGTGGACCCCAGCCATGCGACAGGGAAATGGAAAATGGTAATTCCAGTGGCGAAAGCAGCTATTGCGGCCGGGGCCGATGGGGTAATGGTGGAGGTGCACCCGGATCCGGATAGAGCTCTCTCAGATGGAAAACAATCCTTAACCCCAGACAATTTCCGGAAACTCTACGAACAAATAGAAAAGCTGGCTGAATTGGACAACAAGGTTGTACTTTAATTATTTTAGACACAATGCTAGAATAACAAAAGATGTGCAGGTCTTTTTGATCTGCAGGGTCGGAAAAAATTTGAAGGAGGCAAAAAGTTGAGAAAGGCAAAGAGAAAGTTCACAGTTCTATTGGTGGTGCTCATGATAGCATCATTAGCGTTGGCAGGTTGTGCTAAGAAGACGGCAGATCAGGTCAAGCCCGCCAGCGACGTGATTAAAGTGGGTGTATTCGAACCTCTAACCGGAACCAATGCTGCGGGCGGGCAGATGACAGTCGAAGGAATTAAACTGGCCAACAAGCTTTATCCAGAAGTACTGGGTAAAAAGGTGGAACTGGTTATCGTTGACAACAAGAGTGAAAAACAGGAAGCTGCCAATGCAGTACAAAGATTAGTAAGCAGTGACAAAGTAAATGTTATTATAGGCAGTTATGGCAGTTCGCTATCTATGGCTGGCGGTCCGGTTGCCAAAACAGCCAAAATTCCCGTTATTGGTTGTTCACCTACCAACCCGGCTGTAACTCTGGGTAATGAATTCTATTTCCGGGTATGTTTTATTGATCCCTTCCAGGGCACAGTTATGTCCAACTATGCAACGAATACTTTAAAGGGTAAGACCGCTGCCGTCATCAGAGACGTGCAACAGGATTATTCAGTAGGTTTGAGCAACTACTTCGTCAAAGCATTTAAGGCCTCCAATGGTGATGCTTCAATCGTTGCTGATGTCAGCTACAACACAGGTGACAAAGACTTCTCGGCCCAATTGACCCAGATAAAAGCTAAGAATCCCGATATCATTTTTGCTCCTGGTAACTTCCTGGAGTGCGGAATCCTAGTAGCTAAAGCCCGTGAATTAGGAATAAAAGTGCCGATACTGGGCGGTGATACATGGGAAGCTCCCGAGTTCTTAAACCAGGTCAAAGCGTATAAGGATATTTATTTTAGCACCCATTTTACTGCTGAACAGCCGGTTACCGAAGTGTCTACAACCTTCTTAAATGAATTCAAGAAGGCCTATCCGGATAAAGAAGTAAACGCTTTCGGAGCACTGGGCTTTGATGCCTATATTCTAGCTCTGGATGGGATTACCAGAGCAGGCACCACTGATGGGGTAGCGTTACAGAAGGCTCTGGCAGAGACCAAAGGTTTCAAAGGAGCAACTGGTGTAATTACCTTAGATGCCAACCGTGACGCGACCAAGACGGCTATTATTAAGAAAGTAATAGATGGCAAATTTGTCTATGACTCCAAGGTAGAGCCTAAGTAGGTCTAGGATAAAAGAATGATTAATACTCCCTTCCTCTTTGTAGGGGGGGAGTATCTGTTTGTTGGACATTAAACTTCAGACATTATATACTTCTAAATATACTTCTAAGCAAGAGACCGAAGGAGTGGTAGCAGTTGTCTATGGATAGCTTCCTGCAGAACATCGCTAACAGTATTACCCTAGGCAGTTTATATGCGCTAATCGCTATTGGTTATACCATGGTATATGGCATAATCCGTTTAATCAATTTTGCCCACGCCGATTTACTCATGGTAGCAGCCTATGTTGCTTTTTATGGTATTTTTATATTTGCCCTGCCATGGTGGGTAGCCTTTGCGATTGCTATCGCTTTAACTACCCTCTTGGGCATGAGTATTGAAAAATTGGCGTACCGCCCTCTGCGCAATGCACCCCGTATTTCAGTCTTGATTTCAGCGATTGGGGTATCCTTTTTGCTGGAGAATATTGGCATCGTAGTTTTGGGAGCTCGCCCTAAACCTTTTCCTCGTCCGGAGGCTCTGGTCTGGAATATTCAAGCCGGTAATATTTCTTTTCTTTCATTGACCATAATTATTCCTATCGTTACTGTTATTCTGCTTCTGGCGGTGACATATATGGTGAAAAAGACCAAGATAGGTATCGCTATGCGAGCGGTTTCTCGGGATTTTGAAACGTCTAGCCTGATGGCAGTGGACGTGAATAAGGTGGTTGGAACAACCTTTGCCGTGGGTTCGGCTTTGGCGGCGGTAGGCGGCTTATTGTGGAGCCTGCAGTATCCTCAGGTTGATCCTCTCATGGGCGTTTTTCCTGGCTTAAAATGTTTTATTGCCGCTGTTATGGGTGGCATAGGCAGTATACCCGGAGCTATGCTAGGGGGCTTTTTACTGGGTACGATAGAAGTAATGCTGGTGGGGTTCATGCCGGATCTTTCCGGATACCGCGATGCTTTTGCATTTGTAATATTAATCTTGATTTTACTTTTTAGACCTGGCGGCATTCTGGGTGAAAATGTAGTGGAGAAGGTGTAAGCATGGACAAGCGTAATGGAATAAAAAACCTGCTTACCGTGGCCCTGCTGGCAGGTACCTGTTTGCTATTTTTTTGGGCTGAAAATAATCTGGACAATTTTCAATTACGCATCTTAAATTTGGCGGCTATTTTTGCTATTTTGGGTCTGAGCATGAATCTGGTGATAGGCTTTACAGGAATGTTTTCTCTGGGCCATTCTGGTTTTATGTGTGTGGGAGCCTATACCGCGGCCATATTGACCATGTCTCCTGCCAGCAAAGAACTAATCTACTATATGGAGCCCATTATTCCGATTTTGGCACATATACAGTGGCCGATTTTTCCAGCAATTTTGATGGCTGGGCTGGTTGCAGCAGTCTTTGGCCTTCTGGTGGGATTCCCTGCTTTGCGGTTGCGGGATGATTACCTGGCAATTGCTACCCTGGGATTTGCGGAAATTATTAGGATTGTAGTTACCAACACTATTAGCATCACCAATGGATCTCTGGGTTTGAAAGACATACCCTCTATCAATAGTATCTGGGTTTACTGGGGTTCTGCCATTATCACCATAATTATTTTAAAACGTATAATTAACAGCAGTTGGGGTTATGCTTTCATGGCTATACGCGATAATGAAATCGCAGCTGAGGCTATGGGCATTAGTATCTTCAAGCATAAACTCTTATCCTTTACGATTGGAGCTTTTTTTGCAGGGGTTGCGGGTGCCTTGATGGGATTTATTATTACTTCTATTGACCCTACCATGTTTAGATTCCTGTTTACTTTCCAGATACTACTAATTGTAGTGCTAGGAGGAATGGGGAGCTTAACCGGGACGGTGATTTCCGCGATTGTAATTACGATAATGATGGAGGTTCTGCGTTTCGTAGAGGAACCCATTGATTTATTCGGAATTTTGTCCATACCTGGATTGCCTGGCATGAGAATGGTTATATTCTCGATCGGGTTACTCATGGTGATCCTGTTCTATCGGCAAGGTTTAATGGGAACCCGGGAATTTAATTGGGATTGGGTATTAAGCCGGTTGGGTAGAGGGAAGTCTAAGGAACGGGGTGACTCAATATGAACGGGCCGATTCTAACTGCAGACGAAATCAGCATGGAATTTGGCGGTTTAAGGGCTGTATCGGATCTTTCCCTGAGAATAGCTCCAGGTGAGATTGTGGGTCTAATTGGACCTAATGGGGCAGGTAAAACCACGGTTTTTAATATGATAACCGGGGTCTATACCCCTACCAGCGGTAAAATATTTTTTGGGGATCGTGATATAACCGGGCTTAAAACGGATCGTATCACTTCCCTGGGGATCGCCCGTACATTTCA